>JBAUCP010000582.1:0-6737 GCA_049677625.1 Occallatibacter sp.
TCTGCAGCTCATTCCCTGCGGCGTGCTGCGCCCCGGCTGCAAGGGCGTCATCGGCAACGGCGTGGTCCTCGATCCCATCGCATTCCTCAAAGAGGTTGCGCGCCTGCGCGAGCTGGGCGTCGATGTGGACGCGCAACTGTTCGTGTCAAACCGCGCGCAGGTCATCCTGCCTTACCACCGCATGATTGAATTGGCCGCCGAAAGCGCTCCCGGCCGCAAGAAGATCGGCACCACCAGCCGCGGCATCGGCCCCGCCTATGAGGACAAGATGGCCCGCAGCGGCCTGCGCGTTGTCGATCTGCTCCATCCCGCGCTGCTCAAGACGTACATTGAGGCCGCCTGCGCCGAAAAGAACGCCATCGCACATGCGCTCTTCGGCACCGATCCGCTCGACCCCGCCGCGATGTACGACGAGTACGCTGCCGCAGCCGAGCAGGTGCGCCCGTTTGTCGCCGACACCGGCCGCATCCTCAACAACATCCTCGCCCAGGGCGGCAGCGTGATGTTTGAGGGCGCGCAGGGCACCATGCTCGACATCGACCACGGCACCTACCCGTTTGTCACTTCGTCTTCGGCCACGGCGGGCGGCGCGGCTACCGGAACCGGCGTGGGCCCCACGGCCATCGGCACGGTCATCTCGGTCACCAAGGCATACGTCACGCGCGTGGGCGAGGGGCCGTTCCCCACCGAGATTCACGACGCATCCGGCGAGAGCCTGCGCGCCCGCGGCCACGAGTACGGCGCAGTGACCGGCCGCCCGCGCCGCTGCGGCTGGCTCGACATTCCGCTGCTGCGCTACTCGAACCAGGTAAACGGCGCCGAGTGGCTGGTGATCACCAAGCTCGATGTTCTCGACGAGCTCGACGAGATCCCCGTCTGCATCGGATACCAGATCGACGGGAAGGTCACCGACGAGATCCCCGCCGATGTAGACGGCATTGAGCGCATCAAACCCCTTTACACCACGCTGAAAGGCTGGCGGCAATCCACTGAGGGTATTACGGAGTTCGACAAGCTGCCGCAGGCGGCGCGCGAATACCTCCGCTTCCAGGAGCGCGAAAGCGGGGCGCGCATCGGCATGGTTTCCACCGGCCCTGACCGCGAGCAGACCATGCTTTTGCCGGAATTTGCCCAGGCGCTTGACGGCATGCAGTCATAAAGCGGCCTTGGCAGGTACACTTGAGAAACCTTCTCCAGTCCGCCGCGGCGAACGAAAGGGAACCCATTCTATGGTCAGTTTAGCTGTCTGGTTGAAGTTCACACCGGAAGATCGTGCGGAGATCGCTGAAATACTGCGTCAGCTCGCCGAGGCGTCACGGCAGGAACCAGGCTGCGTCAGCTTCATCCCTCACCAGCTCCAGGACGACCCCGATACCGTGCTGATCTACGAGCAATACCGCGACGATGCCGCGCAAGCGGCCCACCGCGAATCCGCGCACTTTAAAAAGTACGCCGTCGGCGGACTCTTCCAGAAGATGCGCGAGCGCAAGCTCGACAATCTGATTGCTCTCTTTTGAGCCGGCCGAGCCGTCCAACGGCTGAACGTTTCCGCCCGGTAAGGGGAGATGTTCAAAAAGCGGAGCTGATTACGGGCGGATGCGTTTTTATCTGAAATTCCCTCAAACCGATTGACCTACGCGCCGGTTCGGGGCTACCATCCGTTACGCTTATGACGGGTTCAGCAAGTTATCCATGGAATCCCATCCGCAGGCCTGTGGCTGGCCGGATGATCGTCACAGCGCTTTGGCTGGCCGTGTGTGCAGTTCCGCTGGCTGGAATGCCCAGGGCGCAAAAACACGAGCGGCGTCACGAGATCGACCATCTTGAAGAGCTGTGGCGCGACGCGGTTCTGAAAGACGACACCGCCGCGATGAGTTCGCTGCTGGCCGACGATTACATCGCCATTACGCCCACCGGCACTCTGCAGACCAAGGACGAAGCCCTGGCCAACATCCGCTCCGGCCGCGTTCACCTCACCACGCTCGAAATCTCCGACCGCAAGGTCCGTTTCTATGGCGCTGCCGCCGTGGTTACCTCAATCGTCGATGTGCAGGGCACAGGGCTGGAAGGCGACGCCTCCGGCAGCTACCGCTACACGCGGGTCTACGCTCAGGACGCGCAGGGCGTGTGGAAGATCGTAAGCTTTGAGGCCAGCCGCATCCTCGCCCCTGGCGAGCACAAGTGATCCAGTCAGCACAATCCATCTAAAATAGAGTCATGCCCGAATTGCCTGAGGTGGAAACCATTGCCCGTGGCGTCCACGAACGGGTGCGCGGCGACCGCATCGTTCAAGCCTGGTTCAGCGGGCTCTCCGAACCGTTCAAAACGCCGGTTGCGCGCCAGTCCAAGGGGCTGGCGGGCCGCGCCTTTCTCGCGGTGCACCGCACCGGCAAGCATATTGTCTGCGAATTGGGCGCGGCGTCGCGTTCAGACGGGCAAGCCGAGGCGCAGTGGATCGTCCATTTGGGCATGACCGGCCGACTGCTGGTCACCACGCCGGATGCGCCTGTGGCTCCACATACCCACGCGCGGCTCAGCCTGGAGAGCGGCCGCGAACTCCGTTTCGTCGATCCGCGGCGCTTCGGCAGGCTGGAGTTCCGCAGCCTCGGAGCTGCCGGCCCGTTCCGCGCACCGGGAGCCGATCCTCTGGCCATCGGCGCCGAGGAGTTTGCCGCGCTGTTCCGCGGCCGGAAGCTGGCCATCAAGGCTGCCCTGCTCAACCAGACGCTGCTGGCGGGAGTGGGCAACATCTACGCAGACGAGAGCCTCTTCCACGCCGGAATCCGCCCGCGCCGGGCCGCCGGCCGGCTTACGCGGGCTGAACTCGACCGCCTGCGCCAGGCGCTGCAAGAGGTTCTCCACCACGCCATCCGGCTGGGCGGCTCCTCGGTTTCCGACTATGTGGACGCTAACGGCGTGCGCGGCTTCTTCCAGCTCGAGCACTGCGTCTATCTGCGGACCGGCGAGCCCTGCCACCGCTGCCGAACCGCCATACGGCGGATTCTGCTGGCCGGCCGCGGAACCCATTTTTGCCCCCACTGCCAGCGCTGAGGGGCGACGGCCGCGGCCTGTGCAAAACCAGGCCTTTATGGTTTTTGGAAGTTTTCGGCCTTTTAGCCTCCCATAATGCAGACAATTCTTACAGTACCCCCTGACTAAAGTACTGAAAACAGGCCACGTTTTAAACGGCACATGGATTGCTATATAACAAGCGCCAGTGATGTTACGGCGGCCCGGATAACCTTGAGGCAGCCACAGCACAGCAGGTAACCGGCAAGAGCCACCGCCAAGAGCGGCCCTCACAAAGGGAAAGGCCGGCCGGGTGAGCCTGCAATCGGCGCGATGGAACAAACCATCGCCCACACCTGCTCAGGGAGGCCAGTGACCAATGCAGGGCAATCGAACGCCACTCTACTGAGTGGCGTTTTGCACTTTAGGGCCCAAGCCAGACCCGCCCCACCCCCCGACGCCTGAAACCGGGCCCCCTCTTAGTCAACAATCTCCCCTTGCCAGCCGTTCCCCTTCGCTGTACTATCAAAGTTGCCTATCAGGCGGCTGACGCGGGCCACCCCTAAGATGGGGGGAGAGCAAGCTCGCCGCTGAGCCAGCAAGTCTCGCCGACATGTTCATTTTCTTATCAGGCTGCGCGCGGCGAAAGCTCACATAGGAAGGGCATTACCTGCGAAAAGCACCGGCCGCCACGCATCGGTCCGAACCAGCGGATGGAGTTGGACAATCACTTCTGCGTAAGTTGCGGCAACGGAATTTTCCAGAGAGTTTAAGACGCGGGGCTACTGAAGCTGGGCCGGTTTTTGAGCCGGCGGGAGAATTTTGCTGCGCGAGCACGATCTCAGGAAGTTTTTGAAGGCACCCAGTTTCTTTCGCGGCATCTCCAGGCAAAGCAGCCCTGGGCGCGAATATCGCGAATATTTGGTTAAGCGCGCGCTGAGAGCCGCTTTCGACAGATGGACGGCCGGCAAAGTTCTTGCCCGCGCAGGGTTGGGAACCGGCTGAAAAGACTCCCCCGGATAGGGCATAGCAGGGCTCAAGTCAAACGAACTATATTGCATTGCACCAGGAAGTACACGCATGACCACAGAATCGACGCAGCCCCAGCCGGAGCTGGGGCCCGCACCTGACAATGGCCAGGTGCAGTCGCAAGGACACCGGCGCCGCCGGCGTCGCCGCAAGAACAAAACCAGCCAGCCGGGCGCGCCCCAGAGTCAACAGGCGCCGCAGCAGGCGCAGCCTCAGCCGCCGCCTGTTCACCTCAAGGCTGTCCACCAGAGCCAGGGCCGCAAGAAGAAGAAATTCTTCCCCAAGAGCCAGGCTCCGCAGCCGCAGCCGGGCAACAGCGTCAACGGGCCCGCGCACGGCAAACGCAAGAACAAGCAGAAAGGCCCGCGCGAGTTTGTGGGCCCCATGGACCACAGCTACCGCATCGTGAACGGCAACGTAGCCGACGGCCCGCCCTCCACCATCCAGATCACGAGCAACAGCCACGCGGGCTACTATCACGACGCGTACACGCAGCCGCCCGCCGCGCCGGTGCGCGACGACGCGCCCACGCGCATCTTCTGTTTCATTGAGGATCTCTTCTTCCTGGCCAAGATTCAGGAAACCGCGCGCAAGCTCGGCGTCAAGGTCGAGTTCGTCAAGGGCGACAAGGAAGTGGTCACTCGCATCCTGGAAACGCCCGAGGGCGAGCGCCCCTCGCTGCTGGTCTTCGACCTGAACAACCTCAACGCCAAGCCCATGACGCTGATTCCCAAGTTCAAGTCCAAGTTCAAGAAGGCCGTCTCCATCATCGGCTTCCTCAGCCACGTGCAGGGCGACCTGAAGATGAAGGGCGTGGAAGCCGGATGCGACGTGGTGATGCCGCGTTCCGCCTTCTCGCAGAGCCTTCCCAACCTGCTGCGCCGCTACGGCCTGGAAGAAGAAGAAGAATACGCACCGCAGCCCGTGTAAGCAGGTGGCAGCGCATCGCAAAGTCTGGCCCGCCGGCCGAGCGCCTCTGGTACGTGTGTGGCGAGCGCCATGGCCCGCAAACCGTATGTGAGGTGCGGTGTTTGTGGTTCATTCGGACCCTGCATCAGTGAAGGTCGGCAGACGAAGCCGGCGAGCGGCAGCCCCACTGCTGCGAGCCATTCCGCTGTTGTTCGCGACGCTCTTCGCCGGTTGTTCAGGCAGCATATCCGGCGGCGCCGGCCCTGTTCCCGGCCAGAATACCCAGATCACACTCGTGCTCACCAGCACGGCGAATGACCAATTCGCCGAGTTTGGCGTCGGGTTCACCGGCATCACCCTCAAGAACAAGTCCGGCCAAAGTGTCTCGCTGTTAAGCCAGAACCAGGGCGCCGAATTCATCCACTTGAATGGCGCCGCGGAGCCACTGCTGACGACCACCATCCCCCAGGATGTGTACACGTCCGCGTCGATTACTTACAACGCCGCCGGCGTTGAAGAGACTTTCATCAATTCGAGCGGGATGCTGAATCTCAACCAATACATCATCGGTCTGCCAGCGCAATCGGCCACGGTGAACCTTCCCGCGGGCCCGCTCACCGTCAGCGGCAAGAGCATGGTTCTCTCGCTCGGCCTGCTGGTCTCGCAGTCCGTCGTACTCTCCAGCAGCAGCCCCGGCGCTCCGGTCACCTACAGTGGCACTCCAACCTTCAATCTCAGCCCTCTTAGCGTCGCCCCCCAGCCCACCAACTATCTGAACGGAAAGATGACCGGGATCACCGGCTCCATTCTCTCCGTCAACTCGTCAGGATTCACCCTGCGTCTGGACGATTACGCAGGAGCCACGGTCGTCCCGTACACCCTCGCCTACGCGGTCGATAACACCACCATGTTTCAGGGAATCAACAGCCTCGCCTCACTTGCCGCGGGCACATCGGTGAACATCGACGCCCAATTCCAGCCGGATGGTTCCCTCCTCGCCACCCGTGTCTACGTCCCCGACTCCAGCGCCGCAGACACCATGCAGGGCCCGATCCTTTCCATCACGAATATCGGAATCGCGCCGCTCGGCCTGCTCGAAGACGGCCAGGAATACTCCACGCAGTCCTGGCCGCTCAACTCCTACTCCTACCAGAGCAACACCGTCTTCCATATCTCGCCGACCGACCCTGATCTGTCCAGCCTTCCGTTCTCCGCCATCTTCAACGCATCGAGTACCGCCATCGGTCAGAACGTTTCAGTCAGCTCCGCCTCGGTGGGCGGCTCCGTCGACGGCAGTACGGCTGCTTCCACGATCACCCTCATGCCGCAGACCATCGACGCCACGGTGACCGCCGTCTCCACCGCTTCCGGCTACTCGGTTTATACCGTCGCGCTGGCCTCAAACGACACCATCGTAGCGCTCGGCGGCGCCAGCCAGGTGGTCGTCTACGTCGGCTCTTCTACCCAGACCCTCAACACCAGTCCGATCGCCGCAGGCAGCGTCCTTCGCTTCAGCGGACTGCTGTTCAACGACAACGGCATCCTTCGCATGGATTGCAGCCTGGTATCTGACGGCGTAGCAACCTAGTGTGGTGTCCCCAAAGTTCATGGCATAAATGGAGTACCCGAAAAGCAGGTCCTTCGACTCCGTTGGGAGCAAAAAACGCTCCCAACTCCGCTCAGAGGCTGTGACTTTTTCGATTTGCTTTGCGGTATGGAATGAGATTTCCAGATAGCTTCAGTCTATAAGCAAGACATGGGCGAATTTTCTACGGAAAGAGGTGGTTCGG
>JBAUCP010000583.1:0-9660 GCA_049677625.1 Occallatibacter sp.
GCCAGATTCTGATTGCACTAATGAAAAACGGGCTCCGCATTGCGGAGCCCGTTTTGCTGAATCGCTGCTTTATGCCATGGCTTCGCGCACCATCGGCTCGAAACGCAACTGGTTTGAGTTGCGGTCGGCGTGGATGCGGACGTGGGAGCCATGCAGAATTTCGCCGTCGAGAATCTTGATGGCGAGCGGGTCCTGCACCATGCGCTGCAGAGCGCGCTTGAGCGGGCGTGCGCCGTAGGCCGCATCCGATCCTGCAGCCAGGATCAGTTGCCGCGCGGGCTCGGTGAGCTCGAGCGAGATCTGCCGGTCTTCGAGCAGCTTGCTCACTTCGTTCAACCGCAAATCGAGGATGGCGCTCAACTGCGCGTGGCCCAGCGGCCGGAAGATGACCATGTCGTCGACGCGGTTGAGGAACTCCGGACGGAAGTGCTCGCGCAGCACGCGCATCACACTTTCGCGCGCCATGTCGAAGTCGTGCTCGGTTTTGAGCGCGTCGGCGTTGAGCATAGCCGCGCCCAGGTTCGAGGTCATGATGAGCACCGTGTTCTTGAAGTCCACGGTGCGGCCCTTCGCGTCCGTCAGCCGTCCGTCGTCCATTACCTGCAGCAGGATGTTGAAGACGTCCGGGTGCGCCTTCTCGATCTCATCGAAGAGGATCACCGCGTACGGCCTGCGACGCACGGCCTCAGTCAACTGGCCGCCCTCGTCGTAACCTACATAGCCCGGAGGCGCGCCGATCAACCGCGCTACGGCGTGCTTCTCCATGTATTCGCTCATGTCGATGCGGACCATGGCCTGCTCGTCGTCGAAGAGAAACTCGGCGAGCGCGCGCGCGGTCTCGGTTTTTCCCACGCCCGTTGAGCCCAGAAAAATAAAGGAACCGATCGGTCTCTTCGGGTCGCTCAGGCCAGCACGCGAGCGGCGAATGGCATTCGCAACCACGGTGAGCGCAGCGTCTTGCCCAACGACGCGCTCCTCGAGCCGCGACTCCATCCGTACGAGCTTCTTCACTTCGCCTTCGAGCATGCGCGTGACCGGGATGCCGGTCCACTTGCTCACGATCTTGGCGATGTCTTCCTCGTCGACTTCTTCTTTCAACATGCGCGCAACGCCGGAGTGGCCGTCCTGCGCCCGATCCTGTAATTCGCCCAACTGCTTCAGCTCGGCTTCGAGCCTGGGCAGCTCGCCGTACTGGATCTGCGCGGCGCGGTCGAGCTGGCCCTTGCGGGTCTGCTCCTCGGCCTCGAAGCGCAGGGCCTCAATTTTTTTCTTCACCTCGCCGATGCGGTTGATCGCTTCGCGCTCCTTGGTCCAGCGCGCGCGCAGGGTTGTGGTCTGCTCGCGCAGCGTGGCAATCTCGCGCTCCACTTCTTCCAGGCGCTCCCTGCTGTTCTTGTCGGTTTCGCGCTTCAGTGCCGCGCGTTCGATCTCGCGCGAGGTGGCCTCGCGCTCCAACTGGTCGATCTCAGTGGGCACGGAGCCGATCTGAATCGCCAGCGACGCGGCGGCCTCATCGACCAGGTCGATGGCCTTGTCGGGCAGGAACCGATCGCTGATGTAGCGATGCGAGAGCGTAGCCGCGGCCACAATGGCCGCATCCTTGATGCGCACGTTGTGGTGCGCCTCGTAGCGCTCCTTCAGGCCGCGCAGAATCGCAATCGTGTCCTCGACATTGGGCTCGCCGACGTAGACGATCTGGAAACGGCGCTCAAGCGCGGCATCTTTTTCGATGTACTTGCGGTACTCGTTCAGCGTGGTTGCGCCGATGGCCCGCAGCTCGCCGCGGGCGAGAGCCGGCTTGAGCATGTTGCTGGCGTCGATGGCGCCCTCAGCCGCGCCTGCGCCGACGAGCGTGTGCAGCTCGTCGATGAAGAGCACGATTTCGCCGTTCGATTCTTCGATCTCTTTCAGCACAGCTTTGAGGCGGTCTTCAAACTCGCCGCGATACTTTGCGCCGGCCAGCATGGAGCCCAGATCGAGCGAGATGACGCGCTTGTCGCGCAGGCTCTCAGGCACATCGCCGGAGACGATGCGCCGCGCGAGGCCCTCGACGATGGCGGTTTTGCCCACGCCGGGCTCGCCGATGAGCACGGGATTGTTTTTCGTGCGGCGGCTGAGCACCTGCACCACGCGGCGAATCTCCTCGTCGCGGCCGATCACGGGATCGAGCTTGCCGCGGCGGGCGAGATCGGTCAGATCCTTGGCGTATTTTTCGAGCGCCTGGAATTTGCCTTCCGGGTTCTGGTCGGTGACGCGCTGCGAGCCGCGCACCACGATGAGCGCCTTCAGAATGGCTTCATGCGAAGCGCCCAGGGCCACCAGCGCATCGTGCGCCGCGTCGCCCTTCTGGTGCGCTACACCCAAGAGCAGGTGTTCGGTGGAGACGTACTCGTCCTTGAAGTTCGCGGCCTCTTTGAATGCCTGTTCCAGCACCTTGTTGAGCGTCTGGCTCATGCCCGGCTGACTGGCCGCACCCGCCACACGCGGCAGCCGCTCTTCGATCTGGTGCAGATTGCTCTCCAGGCGTTCGGTGGGCACACCGATCTTTTCAAGCACCGCGGGGATCACGCCCTCGCGGTCTTCGACCAGCGCCAGCAGAAGATGCACCGGCTGCAACTCGGCGTTGCCAAGCTCGGCTGCGTGAGCCTGCGCCTGTTCGATCGCCTGCTGCGACTTGACCGTAAATTTGTCCCAACGAATAGCCATTTTGAACCTCGGTTGTCAGTGATCAGTTTTCAGTAGTCAGTTCCTTGTAGACTTCGAATCTCTTGCTTAACATTGCTCCAAATTTTTATCGATTGCCAATACAAATTGTCAGTTGCCGGCTTTCACGCGCGACTGCCAGCCAGTCTCCGAGATTTGCTCATAAGATGCTGGCCGATCCATCGCGGCGCGAAAACTGACAACTGACAACTGATCACTGTCCACTGCCTTTACGCGGCCACGTTCACCTTGATCTGCTTCGGCTGGGCTTCGGGCTTCTTTTTGAGCTCGAGCTTCAGCACGCCTGCATTGTACTTGGCGTCCACGTTCTCCGTGTCTACCGTGGAGGGCAGCGTGAAGGCGCGATAGAAGCTGCCGTAGCGGCGCTCGATGCGATGGAAGTTCTCTTCCTTCTCCTCGGCCTCGAACTTGCGCTCGCCCTTGACGGTCAGCGTACGGTTCTCGACGCGCACGTCCAAGTCCTTTTCTTCGATGCCCGGCACTTCGAGCTTCAGAACCACCTTCTGGTTGTCCTCATAGATGTCGACCGCGGGCGCGAAGCTGGCTGCCGCCACCGGACCGTTTCGCCGTTGTAGTCGCGGAACAGCGAGTTCACACGATTCTGCAGGGCCACAACTTCACGGAAGGGGTACCAACGAATGATTGCCATAACCTTTGTCCTCCTGATGCATTCCAAGAATTTTGATGTGGGCGGGAGTTGGAGTCCCAGCCGCTCAATTCATTGGATTGGACTATAGCACAAACGATTCATAAAATATGAGTGTTTTACGCTAATATATTGAATAAAATTTACAACTGTATATTTTTCCGTGATATGCGTGGCACTACTGGGTTGTTTTGGCGTGGATTTCTCTCCGGCCGGAGCGAGTCCGATGTTGTCCCAGACCGGGGTTGCCGCGTTTTTTTTCCTGGCGCGGTCAGGTTGAGGACGGTGATGCCGTCCTCCGGTCCGAAGGCCTGTGCGGCCTGCGGCAAGGCCCTCACGCTCCGACAAAAATCGGGATGGACAACTGGGTGGTGGATTGCACACCGCTGGCCAGGCGGGTGAGAGTGAGCACGGTGATATCGTCCTCCTGGCCGAAGCGGACGGCTGCATCGGTGGCCTCCGCCGCGGCGGGACGCTTGGAAAACAGCGCGTCGAGCCGCTCGAAGCTGAAGATCTCGCCGTTCGCGTTGCGCGCTTCGAGCAGCCCGTCGGTGTAGAGGGCGAAGTGGTCGCCCTCCGCGAGCTTGATGGCCGATTCCTGGTAGACTGCGCCGGGAAGAATGCCCAGCGGCAGCGCGCCGGGCAGGCTGAGCTCGCGCTCGTTGAGGAACGGAGCCGGGTGGCCGGCGCTGGCGAGCAGGCAGCGCCCGTCGCGGGCCAGCATCATGGCCAGGCAGGTGGTAAAGCCGCCCTGCATCCGGCCGCAGAGACGCGTGTTGAGCTCGGCGAGCATCTTGGCCGGGCGCGGCTCGAAGCGGGCCAGGGTGCGTATCGAGCCCACGATCAGCGAAACGGTCATGGCTGCGCGCAATCCTTTGCCGCTTACGTCGCCAAGAACGATGAGCGTGCGGCCGGCGTGCTCGCCTTCGAGCGGAATGATCTGGAAGAAGTCGCCGCCCACCTCCTGCGCCGGGCGGTAGGCGCTGGTGACGGCGAAGCCGGGCAGCTCGGGCAGCGTCTCGGGAATGAGCACCTGCTGCAGCTCGCGGGCGCTCTTGAGCTCCTGCACGAGTGAGCTCTGCCGGCGCAGGGCCTCCTGCGTGGAACGGTAGACCGCGTAGATGATGGCCAGCAGCAGCAGCGTGTCAGAGAGCATCTGCGGCGTGAAGGCATTGCCGAGGAAGAAGAACAGCGGCCTGGCGATCTTGTCGCCGATGGTCCAGTGCGTGAAACGGCTGCCCTGCTCGGCGGCGATGCGGGTGAAAAACAGAGTTTCCGTGAGCAGGGCGGTGAGGGCTACCAGCCAGCGTGCGGAATCGAGCCGCTTGCGCAGTCCATAGGCAAGCAGTATCCACGGGAAGAATTGCGTGGCGGTGAAGAAGGCTGTGAACACGCCGTCGGCCAGTTGCGCCCATGACGCCAGCCCGGGCTTGCTCCAGTCCAGAAGCGTGAGCAGGCCGTCGAGCGAGGTGGCCGTGAGGCTGATGATGGCCATTACGCGCGCCGTGCGCGCCAGCCGCGGGTTCGTGTCCAGCCGCAACAGATAGAGCAGCAGGAACCATAGCCCCACGTCCTGCAGGCTGAGCATGGGCTGCAGCCATCCCAATGCCACGTCGTGCGAGAGGGGCAGGCGCATGCCCACCAGCAACATGGCGATAAAAGGCGAGCCGCTGAAGGCGGCCATGGCCAGCAAAACCTTCTGCGAGCGGTCGCGGAACCAAATCAGAAGGCTCAGGATCATGACCAGCGTGTAGAGCGAGCGCAGGGCGAAGTAATATTGCCGGCCCTGCAGCCAGGCATAATCGGCCGCAGCTTTCTTGGCGGTTACTGCCTCCAGGCTGCCAGCCACCGGAGTGGCGACGAACCCGCCCAGCTTGTCGGAGTCGAACGATTCGAGCGGGGCCTTCCAGACGCGCACGGCAAGCACGCCGTCGCGGGCCGCACCGAGATTGACGATCTGGTCTCCCTGCTCGTAGGGATAGGAGGGATGCGGCGGCATGGTGCCGCTGTGGCCCACCAAACGTCCGTTCCAATAGACCTGGTACACATTTTCAATGTGCACGATCAGCAGGTAAAACTCTCCCGGCGTGCCAGACGCAGGCGAGAAGTGGATGTGCCTGCGGTACCACGCGTAGCCGGCATAGGCGGGATGAGTCTGCGCGCCCCAGGTGGTGTCGGTGGTCAGCTGCTCCCAGCCGGAGGTTCCGGTGGAGTCGGCGGTCTGCGGCTGCGCCCATGCGGGATCGTCGCCGGTGTGGAACTGCCAGGGCCCGTCGAGCGGCGCTGTGCCTTTCCCCAACCCGTCCACATTCAGCACGGCAGGGTTGAGCACGGACGGAGCGGCCTGGGCAGCAAGATGTTTGAGGACAGGGGGGAAAGCAAAGCAAATCAGTCCCACAGCGAGCAAAACACGGCGTGGAAGCATGGGAAAAGCATACCGTGCCGGATTTGAAAGCGATAGCGAAATCTGGCCGGCCGCCGAGGGCGGGCTCGCATCGCGGTCAGGCCACGCTGCCCGCACTCTACAATAAAATCCGAATGATTCAACTTTCCGGTCTGCACATCGCACTCACCTGGCAATGGGTTTGGCTCATCGTTGCGGCCTTCCTTGCCGGAGTGCTCAACGCCGTGGCCGGCGGCGGCTCGTTTCTCTCCTTTCCCGCGCTGCTGGGCATGTACATGCTTCCCGTGCAGGCCAACGCCACCAACCCGGTGGCTATCTGGACCGGCCAGTTGACCTCCGTTGCCGCGTACTGGCCTGACGTGCGGAAGAACCGGAGCTCGGCATGGCTCATGGCGCTGGCCGGCCTGCTGGGCGGCACGGCCGGAGCCGTTGTGCTGCTCAACACGCCGCAGAAGACCTTTCTGCGCCTGGTGCCGTGGCTTCTGCTCGGCGCGGCTATGACCTTTGCCGTCAGCGGACCGGTCTCGCGCTGGCTGGAGCGTCTGAAGACGGCAAGGCGCCAGCACGCGCAGCCCGGCCAGGCGCACGCGCCGCGGCGCGCGCCGCTCTTCTTCGCCGCGGTTGCGGTCAGCTTTTACGTTGGCTACTTCGGCGCCGGCGCGGGCTTTCTCTTCATGACCCTGCTCGCGCTCTTCGGCTATGAGGACATCCATGCCATCAACGCGCTCAAGGTCGTAGCCAACCTGCTGGCTAACGGCATCGCCTTTGTGATTTTCATCGTCGATGGCCAGGTGGTCTGGCGCTTTTGTCTGGCTGCCATGTTCGCCGCCGCTATCGGAGGCTACACCTCTGCCAGCATGGCCCGCCGTGTGCCGCAGCCGGTGCTGCGCGGCTCGGTCGTCGTCATCGGCCTCTCCATGGCCGCGTGGTTCTTCTGGAAACAGTGAACAGTGCACGGTTGTCAGTGATCAGGGATCAGTTTTTTTCGTGCGGGTGGAAACCGCGTGCTGGCAATTGGCTCCTGACCGCTGAAAACTGACCACTGACCACTGACCACTGGCAGCTAAAATAGAACCATGAGTCACGAAGGAATCCGCTTCGTCTCGAAAGACGAAGAAGCCCGCGCCGGCCGGGAAAATCGCCCGTTGCCGCGTGAAGCGGTCACGCCGCAGAAGGTGCGCGTGCTGATCAGCGAGGGCAAGGGCCTTGAGATCGACTGGGCCGACGGGCACAAGAGCGCGTGGAGCTTCCCTTGGCTGCGCGAGGCCTGCCCATGCGCTACCTGCATTGACCAGCGAACCCAGGAAGGCCGCAAACCGGGCCAGCCCAAGCCCAAACCCGCCGCGCTGCTGCCCATGTACGCACCGGCCCCCAAGCCTGCCAGCGCACACGCCGTGGGCCGCTACGCACTACAGTTCAACTGGCAGGACGGCCACTCCGCCGGGATCTACTCGTGGGAATATCTGCGCCGCATGTGCCAGTGCAGCGAGTGCGTCCTCGCCGCCACCGAAATCACGGGCACGCCGAACTAGTGTCTTGAGTCTGAAGTTCGCATGATAATTGCACTGTCATCTTGAGCGGAGTTTGGCCGTTTTTTTGGGCCAAATGGAGTCGAAAGATCTGCGGTTGTTCTTCAACGAACTTCGGATTCACCGCACTAGGTCTTCGTCACTCATCTCGAACGAAGGAAATTCCGGAGCACATGTTGAAAGCAACGATCGACCGCCGAGTCTTTTTGTGTGGCTCCCTCGCCACCGCAGCTCTTCGCTTGCGCAGCCAGGATCACCCGTCGTCGCTCGAACTTGCCGGGTCACCGCGCGCCATCCCCAGCGCCGATCGGCTTGCCTGGCAGGACCTCGAGGTCGGCATGTTCGTCCACTTCGCGCCCAACACCTGGCAGGACAAGGAGGGCGACGATCTCTCCACGCCGCTCAGCGCGATCGACCCCGACATCGATACCGACAACTGGGCCGAATGTGCCATGAACCTGGGCGCGCGCTACATCGTCTTCGTCGCCAAACACATGGGCGGATTCTGCATGTGGCAGACCGAAACCACGAAGTACTCGATTGCCAACACTCCATGGAAGAACGGCCACGGCGATGTGCTGGCCGATCTCTCCGCATCGTGTAGCAAGCGCGGGCTGCGCCTGGGCGTCTATCTCTCGCCGCGCGACGAATACTTTGGCGCAGGCACCGGCGGGGTGTGCAAAGACCCCAGCCGCCAGCCCGCCTACAACGCGATGTACCGCGAGCAGCTCACCGAAGTGCTCACGCGCTACGGCTCGATGGTCGAGGTCTGGTTCGACGGATCGAGCGTAGTGCCGACTTCGGACCTGGTAAGCAAATACGCGGCTCATGCGGCTATCTTTCAGGGCCCCGACGCGACCATCCGCTGGGTAGGCAATGAGAACGGCTTCGCACCCTACCCGCTGTGGGACGCCGAATCAAAGGCCGACGCGCGCAGCGGCACTTCGACCTCCATGCACGGCGACCCCAATGGAGACGCGTGGATTCCCGTCGAGTGCGATGTCTCAATCCGTCGCCCCAACTGGTTCTGGAGCACGACCAATGTGCGCCATCTCATGACCCTCGACCAGTTGATCGAGGTCTACTACCGGTCCGTGGGCCGCGGCGCGCAGCTTCTTCTGAATATTCCTGCCGACCGCCGCGGCCACATGCCCGACCCGGACTTTGCACGCGCCCATGAGTTCGGAGACGAGATTCGCCGCCGCTTTGGCGCGAGCGTGGCCGAGACGCACGGCGCGGGCGCGCATATCGAGCTGCATTTCGCGCAGCCCGCGCGCATCGATCACGTGATCCTCGAAGAGGATTGCCGCTTTGGCCAGCGCGTCCGTGCCTTCCGCCTGGAAGGCCGTACGAACAGCGATTGGGTCTCGCTTTACGACGGGACATCGATTGGCCACAAGCGCATAGTGCCGGTTGCGCCGAACGAATTCCGCGCGCTGCGCCTCAGCGTAACGGAGTCGCAGGGTAAGCCGCAGATTCGCCGTCTCGCAGCCTTCAACACCGGCGCCGCGCCGCCGCCGACCTGGGACGCAACCGCGCACGTATGGGCCGCTGACTCAGTGGGTGAGTGGAAGGACGCGAAGTTCGAAGTCGATCTCACCGCAAAGATCAAAGACGCCGCGCAATACCGTCTGCGCTTTGTGCCAAGAATCGGAAAGGTAACCGGAGTCGAGGGAGTGGAGCTCCTGCTCGATGGTGCGCCTGCGCCGCATCTCGTCAAAACCGATCCAGCCGCGCACGATGCGCTGATCCTCACCATGACCGCCATCGGGCAAAAGGTGATTTTACGCGGCACAGTCGCTGGCGCAGAGCAGGGAACCATCCTGCTGCAGAAGATGTGATCAAGCAGCCCACGAATTCGCTGACTTGTTGACTCGCCGACTCGCCCGCGCCCCATCCTGTCTGTCATCCTGAGCGGAGGTCGCCGCAGCGACCGGAGTCGAAGGATCTGCTTTTGTTTTTCCGGCGACAGGGTGGGGAATCACATCACTCAATTCAGAACCCGCGCGTGTGCAGATAAAACACTACGCCCGAAGCAATGATGCAGTAGACGCCGAACCAGTGCCACCGGCCCGACTCGAGCCAACTGCTCAGCCACTTGAGCGCAACCAGCCCGGCGATAAACGAAAAGACCGCGCCGAGCAGGCTGACGAACAGCGCCGTGTGCAGGTCGATGGGCGTGCCGGCCGCGGCAGCGGCGTGCGCGGCCTTCAAAAGACGCATGGCTTCCATGAGCACCACGGGCGGCGTAAGCACTACGGCCAGCGCGAAGCTGAACCGCTCGGCCGGCTCCTTCGCCGAGCCGGTCAACATGCCGGCTGAAATGGTTGAGCCGGAGCGGGAGAAGCCTCGAAAGG
>JBAUCP010000584.1:0-2532 GCA_049677625.1 Occallatibacter sp.
GCTCAGAAAGTGCGTACGGCTGTTGCTGGCTTTAGCTCCCCTGTTGGCCGGATGCGGCGATTTTTGGCAGGCTCCCAGCGGCTCTTCCGGCTCGGGCACCACAAGCACGACTCTTTCCAGCGGCTATTTCTACGTGATCAACCAGAAGACCAGCCAGATTGTGGCCTATGACATCAACTCCGGCACGCTGAATCAGATTGGCGCGTACACGCTGGCTGCAGCGCCCACCGCCATTGCCATCGCGCCGGGGGGCAGCTTTCTTTATGTGAGCTCGATAGCGGGCATTTACCTATACACTATCGGCTCAGGCGGGGCGCTGACCCCCGGCAACAGCGGAGGGGTTGTTTCTTCCGATCCGGCTTCGGCCATTCGGGTCGACACGTCCGGCTCGTGGCTGGTGGATGCCGTGCAGGGCACCAGCGGCGTGCAACTGGACGCGATTCCCATTACTTCCACCGGCACTTACACGGGCGGAACGGTCGCGATCCAGCAGTATTCCGTCAGCAACGCGACGGTGCATCAGCTTGCCATCTCTTCTGACAACGACAATGTGTTTGTGGCGGCCGGCGAAGGCGGTACGCTGGTAGTTCCATTTACCAGCGGGAACACAAATCCGCTCGCTTCGACGGCCACCGTGATCGGCACGGCGAATACGGGCGGCTCCGCGCTTTCCGTGGCCGTGGATCCCTCGCTGCGGCTGTTTTATGTGGGCGAAACGCTGGCTTCCGCCGGCACCACCGGCGGCTTGCGCGTCTTCAACTACAGCTCGCTGGGCGGCACGCTCACGCAGGCCTCGGGTTCGCCCATCGCCAGCGGCGGACTATCGCCCAACGCGATCCTGCCTGTTACGTCAGGCGATTATGTGTACGTGGCCAACGGAACAGGGCCCAGCTCCGCGGGCAACATCGCCGGGTTTTCCATTACGTCGAGCGGCAGCACGTACACCATCGCCACGAGCGGCACGGTTTCAGCGGGCATCCTGCCCTATGGACTGGCCGAAGACAGCGACGCCAACTTCGTGCTGGCCGTGTCCGAGGGCGGCAGCCCCGATCTGGAAGCGTACATCTTCGACACCACCACTGCCGGACAACTGGATTCCTCCCTCACTTCCACCACCGGAACCGACCCTACGCAGGCCATTGCTGTAGCCGCAGTGGCGCCATAACCGCGCATCCATAACTCCGCATCCGGGACGCTTTTGGTTCACGCTGGAGAAAACGGAGCAGTGGCCGGCGATTGCTGGCTGCTGCGAAGTGCTATGCTCAGGAAGAACGCTCCTACGCTGTGTTCATTCGCTCTCCAATCTCCTTCGTCCTGTCTTTCCGGCGCCCCCGATTCACTTTTGTGTCTTCCGGCCTGGCCCTGTGCCTGCTTGCGCTTGCATGCGGCTGCGCCCGCTTTCATCAGCAGCCGGTGGAGATGGTGTATGTCTCGGTGGCGCAGATGTACCTGCATGACCGCGTAGCCGCTGTTTCGAACCGCGTGGCCGAGGTGGTGAACGGCGAACCGCTCCAGGTGGTGGAGCATGGCCGGCGCTTCCTGAAGGTGAAGACCGGTGACAACCAGATTGGCTGGATTGAAGACCACGCGGTGATTGACGCGAAGACCTACGCTGCCTTCGTCCAGCTTGCCGATGCGCACAAACAGGACCCTGTTGCGGCAACGGCAACCCTTCGCGACGAGCTCTATATGCACGTGACGCCGGGGCGGGAGACGGAGCATTTTTACCTGATCTCCGGCAATGCGAAGGTGGAGCTCATTGCGCGTGCTTCGATCGAGAAGGCTGCCGCACCGGGGGCCGCGGAGCTGGCGCGGCTGGCTGAAACCAAGCAGGCGAACGACGGCAAGACGCCGCCGCCGGAGGCTCCGCAGCCGGTGATGGAAGACTGGTGGCTGGCGCGCGACAGCAAAGGCCACATGGGCTGGCTGCTCGGGAGCCGTCTCGACGTGGACGTGCCCGATGCGATCGGCATCTATGCCGAAGGCCAGCGCTTCGTGGGCGCCTATGTTTTAACTACGGTCAACGATCCCGATTCCGATGGACCCAACCACGACATCCCTGAGTATCTGGCGCTGCTTGCGCCGCCCAAGTCGGGCCTGCCCTTCGACTTTGACCAGGTCCGCGTCTTTACATGGAGTTTGCGCCATCATCGCTACGAGACCGCGTTCCGGCTTCATCCGGTTGCCGGCTATCTTCCCGTCCGTCTTTTTACCGCGACTGCAAATACGGGCAGCGTTCCGGCGTTCAGCTTTCAGCTTGCCAGCGGACCGGACGTGAGCACTGACCCGGCAACGGGCATCACGCGGCCCGCCTCGGCGCGGACGATCAGCTACGAGATGATCGATACGCAGGTCAAGCGCATCGGGCCCGATCTGGCGCCCATCCCCAGCGCGCGAGCCGCGGAAGACAAGGCGCTGGATAAGAAGCCGGCGAAGAAGAAACACAGGTAGCGAAGCGCGCTTTGCCCCCGAATGCCTGCTCCTCTTCGTCTTTGGCGAGCGGCTGTTTTGCAAACTCTTCGTGCAAGGGCT
>JBAUCP010000585.1:0-5871 GCA_049677625.1 Occallatibacter sp.
CCAGGTGCGGCCGATGCAATGGGCGGACTGCGGGTTGCATGCAGATATCTTTGTAGCCGATGCGTCTCTAGCGAACAACCCGCGACCATACCCCGGCGTCCAAGCAGTCTGTTGTGCAAGGGAACGAAGCAAGCGAGGTGAAAGATGCTTTGGACAATCTTTGTAATCCTGCTGGTTCTGTGGCTGCTCGGAGTGGTCAGCGCCTACACGCTGGGAGGATTCATTCACATTCTGCTGGTGATTGCGCTGGTGGTTCTGGTGATTCAACTGATTACCGGGCGCAGACCTGTGTTGTGACACCACTGGCCCTGCGCCTGAACTGAGGCAGCACGCAGCGCGCACAGTGTTGCCGCGAAACGAAACAAAGCCAATCCACGGAGGTGGAGACAATGGATAAAGACAGAGTGAAAGGCGCAATCAACGATGCCGCCGGGCGCACGAAGCGCCAGGTGGGCGAGTGGACGGGCGACGTAAATGCACAGGTGGAAGGCGCCGCACAACAAGCGAAGGGAAAAGTGCAAAAGGCCTGGGGCAATGTGAAGGATGCCGCGCGCGAAGCCGAGACTGAAGCGGAGCGGCGGCAGGAAACTGACCGTAAAGCTGAACACGAACACCCGCCGGTGCACTCGTCCACCGGCAAGCGTGACTGAATTATTCTCCCGATCGATTCGGAGTTAACCTTGGTGCGGCTGGGTGGGAAAGACAGCAACGGCCGGCGCGAGCGCGATTATTCAAACGTCACGCCGGCCTATTCCTGTAACCAGGTTGACGCACGCCTCGCTCGGAACTTATCTTCACAAGCAAAGTTTCCGGACTAAGTGACACCGCGCCCGAGAGTAGGAAGGAACCATGAGACTTGCCGGAGTTGTTTTGATGCTGGCTGGTGTGGCGGCGCTGATCTACGGAGGCATCACATTTACGACGCACAAGAAGGCAATCGACATGGGGCCCGTGCAGCTGATTCACGCTCATCATCATCACGTGCCGCTGCCGCCGATTCTGGGTGTGGCCTTCATTCTGGGCGGCGGGTTTCTGGCTTACTCAGGCAGCAAGGACGGCCGTTAGGGAATTACCCGGAACCTCCCTTGGTCAGCCCCGGCCAAGCCTCCAGTCTGGCTGCCCGCGTTCGGCTTGGAGTATACTCGCCGCATAGGGCAGCGGATTGCTGGCAGCCCCGAATCGAGGTGCGTCTTCCCCACGGAAGCCGGTCCACTGACGTTCGATGTTCCGCCATCGCAGACTACACGCTGGCGCGCAGTCGTTCGCGTGCTTCGAAGTCCTGTTGACGCTGTAGCTTGCGCCCTTCTTCCCGCCTCATGTGCTCTTTGCGGCTCCCTCCTGCCGCAACTCTCTTCCGTGCCAATTTGTAACCTCTGCTGGGCCGAAATTCCGGCCCCGAGCGGCCACGCGTGTGCCTGCTGCGGCGACGCGCTCGACAGCACCCGCGATGCGGACCTCTGCCGTGCCTGCCGGCTTGCGCCGCCTCCGTTTGTGCGCGCCGTGGCGTATGGCGCCTATCGGGGCCGCATGAAGGGCGCGATTCACGCGCTCAAATATGACCGGCTGCATCCGGCGGCGCGCGGGCTAGGCCGCCTGCTGGCTCAAGCGATTGCGCAGCTTGCCGGCCAGGCGCCGGGCGAACTCCTGGTGGTTCCGGTGCCGCTGCACCGCTCCAAGCGCGCGCAGCGCGGATTCAACCAGGCGCGGGCGCTGGCGCGAGAGGCGCTGGGATTTCTCTCCGAGAGCCATCCGGCATGGCGGCTCACGCTGGCGCCCAGCGCGCTGATGCGGCTGCGCGCAACCGAGAGCCAGGCCGGGCTCACGCCGCGCATGCGGCGGCTCAATGTGCGCGGCGCATTTTCCGTGAGCGCTCCCGCTGCCGTCCAGGGGAAAGACATTCTGCTGGTGGACGACATTCTGACCACCGGCGCCACGGCGCGCGCGGCGGCGCAGGCGCTCCGGAAGGCCGGAGCCAACTCCGTCTACGTGGCCACTCTGGCGCGTGCGCGGCGCGAAGCGTTCTTCCGCCTGGGCGCCGCGGCCGATGCGGAGGAGCAATCTTTTTGGGCCGGCGCGGAGATGGAAGCGCCGGCCGCAAACCTCAATCCGGCAGTTTTCGAGTCTTCGGAGCCGGTTTCATCGCAGCAACAACGGTCTTTTTTTTGATCGATCATAGTGACGAGGGGAAAAGAGATGTCGCTGGGAAAAGCCATGATACATGCCCGTAAGCAGAAAGCCATCAGCAAGGCCGCAGCCCTCGCAGCCGACCACGCGGCCGGCATGCACGCCCTGCAGCCGAACCACATCCTGCAGATGCCGGTGCTGGTGCTGAACGCATCCTATGAGCCCATCAACATCTGCGGGGCACGGCGGGCGCTGGTGCTGGTGCTCAAAGGAGTAGCGCGCACCGAAGAGGAACATGGGCTTACCCTGCACGCGCAGCGCAGCCGCATCGCCATGCCGTCGGTGATCCGTCTGCTCGAGTACCGGCGGATTCCTCACCAGACGCGCGCACTCTCGCGGAAAAACATTCTGCTGCGCGACCGCAACACCTGCCAGTACTGCGCGGAGGCGCTGCCGCCCAGCGAGCTCACCCTGGACCACGTGATTCCGCGCTCGCGCGGCGGCAATTCGACGTGGGAGAACCTGGTGGCCTGCTGCCACAGTTGCAACCGCCGCAAAGGCAACCGGATGCTGCACGAGATTGACGATATGATTCTGCTGCGCGAGCCGCGGCCGTTCTCGCTTCACACCAGCCGGCAGATCATGCGCATGCTGGGCCGCAGCGACGACCGGTGGCGGAAGTATTTGTTTTACTAGAACTGATTGCATAATTGGGGCTTTGAAAGGGCACGGCTTTAGCCGTGCTGCCAGAGGTGCATAAAATCCTGGGCTTTAGCCCCTGAGGGATGTCTTTTCAAGGATCGAGCATGATTTATGCAACCAGTTCCAGGGACTAAAGAAGGCGTCATGGCGGAATCGGCAGCTGCGTATCCTTACGAAACGCGGCTCAATGTGCTGCATGGGCCGCTGGAGATCGTCGACGTCAAAGCGCTGGCGGACGCCTGCGAATACAAATGGTTCAACCAGACGCTTTGTAAAGTGAATGAGTCGGTCGTGCGCGTGGGCGTGATCGAGGGCGAGTATCACTGGCACAAGCACGACCAGGACGACGAGTTCTTTTATGTCGTCGACGGAACGCTGCTGATTGACCTCCAGGACAAGACTCTCGAGGACCGAACCATTGAACTCGCGCCTGGCCAGGGCTTCACGGTTCCCCGGACCGTGGTGCACCGCACGCGCGCCCCGCGGCGGACCGTGATTCTGATGGTTGAAAATGCCGGAATCATTCCGACCGGAAACTGAGGCCGGACCCTGACCGGCGAACGGGATCGGTGCTGTATAGTCAAAAAGGAATGGGAACAGCTCCAAACAAGCCCGCCGCCGCGGGAAAACCCCCACAGCAAGGGTTCGTTTATCTTCCCCTCATCGCCGGATGGCTGGTGCCCGGCGCGGGGCATTTTCTGCTGCGCAAGTGGGGGCGCGGAGCCCTGCTCATGGTGTCCATCGTCTCCATGTTCGCGCTGGGCCTGGCCATGGACGGCAAGCTCTACACCGGCGCCCAGGACATCCTTGACCTGCTCGGCCTGGTCGGCGACCTGGGCAACGGGCTCATGTTCTTCGTGAGCCGCGCGCTGGGTCTGGGTGGCGACCCGGAGATGTTCACCACCGCCGACTATGGCAAAATATTCATCGTGGTGGCCGGCTTGCTCAACGTGATCGCGGCAGTGGACGCACACAATCTGCGCACGGGGAGGAAGTCCTAGTGTTCCGGCCCTCCCACTTTGCAGCCGTGCTGCTGTTCGCGCTGTTCGCGTCTACAGTCTTCGGCATTACGCAGCGCGACACACCCCAGCGCATGGTCCGTTACGGGATTTACTGCTTCGTGCTCTTCGCAGGCGCGGCCATCGTGCTCAGCTGGGTGATGTTTCTGATCGCGCGCTAACCGATCTTCGGAAAATTTCAGGCCCAATTCAAATGGTTCCTGTTCAAACGGTTCTCGTTCGCTGCCACACCGCAGCGTCGAAGGTGTGCGTGCAGTTGTAGCCCTCGGCGATATAGAGATCGATGGCTTCCCAGTTGGCTTCGGTCACGGTGAGCGAAATCTCGGTGGCGCCCTGGCGCATGAACCAGTAAGCGGCGAGCGACAGCAGCATGCGGGCCAGACCGCGGCGGCGATAGTCGGGATGCACGCAGACCTGGGTGATGTGGCCGCTCTGCGGGCTCACGCGCGAGCCCAGGATCAGCGCCACCGGCTCGCGGCTGGTGCGTTCCACCACGATATGCGAGACCTGCGGCGAAAAGGCGCCGCATCCCAGGTAGCGGACGATGTTGTTGAGAAAGCGCATGGAGCCCTGCACGGAGCGGTACTGGTCGTTGATGAGCGAGTCGGGATGGCCGTGGTAGGCCTCGGCGATGAGCCGCGCGGCGGGCGCCAGATCCTCGTCCGTCCAGGCGCGCAGCTCCAGGTCGCCGGTCAGGTCGATGTGTGGCGGGCTCCAGCGGTCTCTCAGCTCCTGAACCATGAACAGCCGGCGGTAGATCTCGAATCCGGCGGCGTGGAAGGCGGCGGCATGCGCGCCGGAAGGATGCAGCAGAAGCTGCGATTCGATGCGTTCCACCTGGGGTGAGTTCACCAGCAGCTCCAGCAGATGGCGCAGCAGGGTCTCTTCAATGGCATGGGCCGAACCGGCGCCTTCCGGCTGATTGAGCATGGCGAAGACATCGCCGACCACCGCCTTGGTCTCCTCGTAGACGCAGAAAACGTAGCCGGTGACTTGCTCGGCCTCAAGGGCAGCGTAGCCCGGCAGCATGTGGCTGTCGAGATATTGCATGAGCAGCCGGGCTGAGGTGCGGTAGTCCCAGTGCAGGCGCTGCTTCCACAACTCGCCTTCGGCCTCCAGCACCGGGCGCAGGAGCGTGGCGGCGAAGTGCCGCAGGTCGAGAATTTCGATGGAAGCCCCCAACGCCATGCTTCTCCTCGTATGGATGCAGGCCGGGTACAGGATCTGCGGTCCCGCTGCGGCAGAGCTTGAGCTTTCTCAAAATACCCGAACCCACCCCCGGCCGGATACAAAAAGAAATAGCCCTTGGGCCACTTTGCCACGAGTGCGAGTCCAAGTGCAACCTGAGCCGCGAGTTATCGCGCCCCCACCAGAAAGACCTCCAGCCCTTGCTCGGGCCAGGTAAAGAGCATCTCGTATTGCCGGCCCTGGAGATACTCCTGGAGCGCATCGGTCGTGTGTAGGTCCACGCCATGGCGGCCGGAGACCCGCACCACCAGCAGGTGCTGGCCGTCGGGCACGCCGCTCTCTTCGTAGTTCACGACCTCATTGTTGCGGTAAAACGAGAGGCCGTATTCGATATCGCGCCGGACGCGAAATACGGCGATGGTGCCGTCCGGAGGGGAATATTCAGCCAGCCGCTCGGCCAGCGGACGCGCCGAGTAGGAGCGGTCGAGCAGGCGGATGACGCGCTTGGTGCCGTCAATCTGCGGAATGCCGAAGAACGGGCCCACGCCGTAAAGAAAGAGCATGAGCACCACCAGCACACAGCTGGTGGCCACGCGCAGGCGCGCCACGCCAAAGCCATTGGTGACAATGAGCACCAGAAGCGCCGCGCCCAGGGCGGCGAGAAACGCGGCCGCGGCAGCGTGGAGCGGCGGCATCGTGGCGCCGTGGGCCACAAACCACGGCAGCAGCAGCGTGGCCATGGTCATGGCGCCCAGCAGCGCGGAGTGGCCGGCCACCAGCCAGCGGTTCAGGCCGGGGCCGCGGCGGCGGAAGAGATAATCTCCGGTCAGGATGGCGA
>JBAUCP010000586.1:0-5758 GCA_049677625.1 Occallatibacter sp.
AGCGAGGTGAGCGCCAGCGCCAGCTCCGGGCTGCCGGAGAGTTCGCCGGCCTTCCTGGTCTCAGTCACGACACCGTGCACCGTGGCGCCGCGCGGAATGGCCAGCATGCCGTTCAGGGTCACGTCGCGGATCACGGTGAACTGCACAGGAGTTCCGTCCACCGCTCTCTTGTTGTCGATCGGCTCGGTGGTGCGCACCTGCAGCAGCGTTCCAGGCAGCAGCGTCATCGGGCCCGTGGCCGGCTCATAAGCCGGAGCAGCGGGCTGCTGCGGCTGGTTGTAGCCGTACTGGCCGCCATAAGCCGGCCGGCTGGGCGGCGGCGGATATGCGGGGTACTGCTGCTGAGCAGGCGGATAGGGCTGCTGCGCCTGCGGCGGATAATTCGGCTGCGGCTGGGTCGCGCCCTGGTCCGGTGCAGCCTGGGGCTGCTGATCGCCCGGCTGCGGAGCGATGCCCGGCTGGCTGTCTGCGATTGGCTGCCCGTCGTCACTCGGCGCCGGCGCTGCATACTGGCTGGCGTCCTGCGCGTCCTGCGGGTTGCCGATCTTCAGGTTGTTGTTCACCTTGGTCACGCCGTTCACATGACCGGCGATGGAGGCGGCAAGGTCTTTCGACGCCTGGCTGGACACCGTGCCCGAGAGCGTGACCTGGCTCTGGATGGTCGCCGCCGTGATCAGGTCGTTCTTGAGCGCCTGCGAGGCGTCCAGCGCCTGCACCACATCCATTTCGATCTGCCCGTCAGTGCGCTGCCCGTTGGCCGGCGCAGCGGCGCCGTTATCCTGCGCAAGCGCGGTAAACGCGCACAGCAGGGCCACTGCGGCCCACGCCATCATCTGCGGGATAACTCTCTTCAGCAATGGACGATTCATGGTTCTGTTTCTCCCTCGGCCAGTTTCGTCAATGAGCCGAACACCGTGTGGACCGGCCTTCAAAGATATGCGACTGTTACGTTCCGGCTCATTTTATTAGACGCCGGTATCTCGACATAGGTGCAAACACGGAGTTTGCAAAGAAGTTCCGTCTCGGGAAAGGGCGTGGGTGGCTGAAACAGACCGCCCGCGGGCGCCTGTTCTGGCGTTGCCGCGGGCGCGTCGACCAAAGGAGATGAAGACTGCTAAGACCTTGCAGCTCTTAACAGAATGCCGAATGCCGAGTGGCAACTTCCTCAAGAAATTGCTACCTGCGCGAAGCCGGCGATGGCGACAAGTGAATCGAAAATGCTCTAGTGGCGATAACCCCTGAAGTCGTAGACCGCTCCGAGCGTAAAGCCCTGCGGATCGTCAGTTCTGGTGCCGTTGTGCGGGAGAAAATCTGGCCAGAACTGGTATTCATAGTCCGCCCTCACCCAGACATGCTTGTACGCATGCACCAGAAAGCCGCCGCCTGGCGCGTAGATTGTACGGGTATCGTGCCTGGAGTAGGGTGGTTGGTTCAACATGAAGTCGATGCTTCCAAATCCGATCAGGCCTTTGCCGTAGATCTGAAAGTTGGGGAAGCGGCGCCAGGTATAGATGGGCCCTCCTGCAGCCGTATCCTGGCGGAAATTCGAGGGTACAGTGGTAGGGCGATCGTAGTTGATATCGCGTCCTTCGACATCGACTCCGAGACCGCTGAGCATGTGCGGCAGGCGGGTGGGGAAATAATCGATCCACAGGGTATCGCCGTACATGCGGCTCCGTCCCCAGTCGACATCGATGTTTGAAACGCCAACTCCGACCGTGATCGGCAGGGTGCGGGCTTCGTAACCAGCCGGTGCGGTTTGAGAAACTGCGGGGTGGATCAGCGTAAAAAGGGAAAGCGCTAAGCTCAAAGGGGGGAACAGCTTCAAACGCATTCTGCGTCTCCTTAACAGTTGCAGATTACCCCTCCGGGCGGGGTTTTTCCCGGCGAGTGTTCATCCGCAAATTATGTTGTTGCAAGGCAAAGATTCGACATCGTTTCCGTCCCGCTGCGCCCGACGAGACCACGCGCGCTGCGACCGGAGCCGGATCTTAAACAGAAACTCATCCGCCATGGAACTGACAGCGGCAATCAAACTTACAAGTGCTTCAACCCGCTCTGCTGCCAGGAGTTTTGCACTTGGTTAGACGCAGTTCATGAGGATAATGCCGTACCGCACGCCGCAAAACCGGCGGAACGGGGGGAAATTGGGGTATAGCTGTCACGGCCGGTCATCGCAGCCGCGCGCGCGCTTCAGTGGCGCCCAACAGCCCCAGTATATCCGCGCACCCAGGAAGAACTCCTTCAACTTGTGTGGGATTGCCGTCCAACAGATGGGTCCCCAGGGCCGCGGCGCGGCGCCGTCCGCGCGGGGTCACTGGGCGGCGCCAGGCCAGTTGGGAGTAATGCGGATCAGGTCGAGCTCGCCCGAACCCCCGCCCAGGTCTTCGAGCACGAACTCCGGCGAGGCCGCCGGGACGCAGACGATGCCGCGGGTGGGCAGTTCAACGGGTTCGAAGGCGGGGTCAAAGCCGGACCCGGTGAGCCGTCCCGAGCCGGATGCGGCAAACAGCCAGGCCAGCCCGCGCGTGCCGCCCTCGCCGCGCAGGGCTTCGCTGGTGCGGCTGCCCTTGACCAGAACCCGCTCCAGCCGGAAGTACTCCACGTCGATCAGCACGGTGCGGTCACCGAGCTGCCTGGGAGCCACCTTGCCGGCGCGGGTGACGAGCTTGGTGGCCTCGATGGATTTGGCGATGTGCAGCTCGCGCGGGCGGCCGTAGTCGAACATGCGGTAGGTCAGATCGCAGTTCTGCTGCGTTTCCAGCAGGATGGGCCCGGGCCAGATGGCGTGCACGGTTCCGGCATCGACAAAGATCACGTCCCCGGCCTCGACCGGCAGCAGGTTGAGGCTCTCTTCGAGCGTGCCGGCGTGAATCTCCTCCTCGACCTGCGCGAGCGTAACGCCGGGCTTGAGGCCGAGCGCGACTTTGGCGCCCGGTTCGGCGGCCAGGGCATACCAGCACTCTGTCTTGCCGCGCGGGTCGCCGTACTTCTGCGCCATTTTGTCGTCGGGATGCACCTGGACGCTAAGTTTTTCCTTGGCGAACAGCACCTTGATGAGCAGCGGCGACTCAGGCGACGGCGCTCCGGGGCCGAGCAGCGCCTCATGGAATTCCGTGAAGAGCGCGGCCAGCTTTTTGCCGGCATGCGGGCCGGTGGCGACGAGCGAATCGTCGCCGGTGAGCCAGACCTCGCCGATGGGATCGCCCTCGGCGACGTGATCGTACCAGGGACGCAGGTCGCCGAATCCCCACACCCGCACGTCGTAGCGCGGATCCATGCGGAAGGGTGCGAGCGTAGAAGCGGATGATTGCGGGGAGGAAGCCATGCGATGTGTCGTGATCCTCTTTGAGGCAGATAGTTTCCGGGTCTTCCGGGCGCTTGCGATGCGGCCGCGCGGCGCCGGGTTTGCCCGCAGCTTCACTCTACCAAAGATGCATTGCATGCCGGTGTTCGCTCCGTGCTAATCTCGCACTTATCATGCGACGCTCCATCGTTGTGCTTGCTGCAGCTCTGGCTGCATTTCCCTTGGTTCGGCCTGTTCCGGCGCAGAAGTTTCAACCCAAGAGCATCCAGTTCAAAGGCGACCCCGAGTACTCCGGCCAGGAGCTGATGGATGCGGCGGGACTGAAAAAGGGTGTGGTCCTGGACTACGCGGAGATGAACGATCACTGCAAGCGGCTGCTGGATACAGGCCTGTTTGCAACGCTGGCCTTCAAGTTCGACGGGCAGGACCTCATCTTCATGCTCACGCCCTCGACCGATCTTTATCCCATTCGGCTGGACAATCTGCCGCTTGCCGCAGGCAAGGATCTGGACGCGAAGCTGCACGACCAGTTTTCGCTTTATCACGGCAAAGTTCCTGCCGACGGCGGACTTACGGAAGACATTCGCGGAGGATTGGAGAAACTGCTCGCCAGTGAGGGAATCAATGCCACCGTTCTAGCGACAAGCGTGGCTGACCCTGCAACTCGCAAAGTTATCGCAGTCAGTTACTCGATCACCGCGCCGCCGGTGCTGGTTGGCGAAGTGCATGTGGATGGAGTTTCCGCCCAGTATCTGACCGCCTTGCAGGCCGTGGTGAAAGATGCGGCCAAGCTCCCCTTTGATACCGAACATTCGGCAGACAATCTGGCGCGGCCCATCGAGCTGTTTTACCAGGAGCGGGGCTACGCCGCGGTAAAGGCTGATGTCTCGCAATCAGGCGCTCCGGTCAACTCGGCCGCCGGCGTCCAGGTCCCGTTCTCAGTGAAGGTAACGGAGGGGCGCGTCTACACGGTCGATTCCATTCATCTGCCTGCCGGAGCACCCGTGACACAGGCGGAAGTGGACAAGGCTCTTGCTCCCCGCGCGGGCGGCCCGGTGCAAGGCGTCAGAGTTCGCTCGGTCTGGGAGATGCTTGCCTCAAGGTACAAGGCGAACGGCAATCTGGATTGCAAAATTACGCCGCAAGCGGAGTTCAATGATGCCGCCGGCACCGTGAGTTATACGGTCGATGTCGATCCCGGTCCGGTGTACCACCTTGGGTTTGTCAAATTCGATAACGTGAGTGACGCACTGCGCGCCATGCTGATTCACTACTGGCAAATGATGCCCGGCGACGTCTTCGATGAAAGCTATGTCGGTTCCTTCATCATGAAAGTCCAGGAACAGGATCCGGTGCTGAGGCGGTCGCTGGCAGGCGTGAAGACCACATTTGACGCGACCGCCGATCAGCAGACGCACGACGTGAATGTGGTGATTCATCTGGCAAAGTAATTCCGCTGCCGCTATCCTCGTCTGCATGACCCAATCGCTGCTGTTCCAACACATGTTTCAGTTGCCGCTTCCACTCGCCGAGAAGCTGCTCCGTCCGGTGATCGTTTACCTGGTGCTGGTGGCTCTGCTGCGCGTGTTTGGCAAGCGCGAGCTGGCGCAGTTGAATCCCTTCGACCTGGTGGTGCTGCTTTCGCTCTCGAACACGGTGCAGAACGCCATCATCGGCGACGACAACTCGGTGACCGGCGGCGTGGTCGGCGCCTTCAGCCTGCTGGCCATCAACTGGCTGGTGGTGCGGGTGCTGTTCCGCTCGCCGCGTCTCACGCGCATGCTCGAAGGCCGCGCAGCCGTTCTCATTCGTGACGGACAGGTCGACCGCAAGGCTCTCGAACGCGAGTCGCTGAGCCGCGAAGAGCTGATCGAGGTGATTCACCGCCAGGGCTTCGAACACGTGCACGAGGTGCGACGCTGCGAGCTGGAGCCGAACGGTGCGTTCTATATCGAAGCGGTTGAACCCTCCGCCGCCGAGAAGCACCACACCGAGCTGATGGCGCAACTGGAGGCGATGAGCCGTGAGATTGCCGCGCTGCGCGCGCAGTCTTGAACCGCGTCAGCGAAGCATATCGACAGGAACCCCGACTTTTACATGCGCCCAGGCTTTATCTGTGGTCCAAGCTTTCGCGTTGAGGCGCGCGGCGAGCGCCAGGCAGGCGCGGTCGCCGAGAGACAGCGCAGGGTTCAGGGGCGCGTAGCTAGCGGCTAGCTCTGCCAACGGCCTCTCAAAAGGCATGAGCTCGACGCCGGATAGGAGCGCAGCCAATTCTTCGGCGGTCATCGTCCGACTATCTCGATGCAGCCGAGTGAGGATTTCGCACCAATTGACCGCGCTGACGGCAACCTGCACGTCTTCGCCGGAGTCGATAGCATCCAGCAGAGCGGAGACCCGCGCGCCGCCCGGCTCTTTCAGGATCATTGCCAGGACGGCAGCCGAATCCAGAAC
>JBAUCP010000587.1:0-7670 GCA_049677625.1 Occallatibacter sp.
GTTCCACTCACTGCTGCGCCGATGCGAATAGCTGCGAGACTGCCAACAACCCCTTCATCTCCAGAAGCGCTGTAGCTGGTTAGATCGGCGCTGTCGAGGAGTGCATCCCTCTTGAAGCCTCCTGCCATGCGCACAAGCTGTGCGACCGTCATGCCCGCCGACATGGGAAAGACACCGGGGCGAAGGACCTCGCCGAGGATTGTGACCTTGGGCGCATCGGCCTCATAGCGGCCAAAGATGCGGACGGTGTCATAAGGCTCGAGATCCATGTTGGCGTTGCCGATGAGGACGTCGGGCACATTGAATTCGATGGTTTCGGCATGGAGATCGGGGGAGACGAGGCGTACGATTTCGCCGCGCGCCGCGGGCTCGGGCAGCATGTCACGATAACTGCGCAGCGCGTCGCTGAGGTGCATACCGTCTACGTACGGCAGCCGTCCGGGACGCACGACGTGACCCTCCAGATAGACGGCGCGCTGGCTGTAGGGCAAGACCGGTTCAATGCGAATGCGATCCCCGTCCATCACGCCAAATTCGGCGAGCGCATTGCGGCTTTCCCCCGCGTTCGATTCGCCGGCAAGACTGGCGGTGACGGTTTCACGCTGATGGTTCGCCCCAATCCGCTCGATGCGAAGATTGCCCGGCGACGCGGCCGCAGTGAGTCCGCCCGCATCGTCAATGACCGATGCGAGCGTGGATTCGCCGGCCTTAAGCTCGTAGATCGCGGGCCGGCGAACCGCGCCGAAGATGGCAACCTGAGCGCCCGCAGGCGGTACGAGAAGCGTGTCACCGCTTTCGAAGCGCGCGCTTCCGTTCCTCACTCCATGAAGCAAAAAATCGTAGAGGTCGACTGTTTCGACAAGCTGCTTGGCACGATAGTGAAGCAGAGTCCGCAGCGAACCCACGGAAGTGGGACCGCCGGCCGCATAAAGCGCGCTCAGGGGCGTTGCGAGCGAGCTGATGTCGTAACCTCCGGGACGCTGCACGTCGCCCACGACATAAACACGCACCGAGCGAAGACGCGAAACCGTGACAGCGATCTCCGCATTCCGGTACTGCTGCTTGAGCGCGGATTCAATGAGATCCTGTGCGCGGCTGAGCGGGAGCCCGGCCACCTGGACGGGCTCAGTGTCGGGCAGAAGGACGCGGCCATCGCGGTCAACCACGCGCGTGAAGCTCTCGGTAACGCCGCCCCACATATCGACGGTAAGCGCATCGCCGGGACCAACGATGTAATCCGGGCCCAATGGCACATCGAGAGGCGCGTCGCGCGGTGCAATGCCCCGCGCGGCTGAGCCGGCATCGCGGTTGATGAATACCTCCGACCCGAAGCGCCTGAGCGGCGCGGTTTGATCTGGGATCTGCGTATAGAGGTCACGCATGGATTGCAGGTTGTACGGAGCGGGTTGGTGCAGCGCTTTTGGCAGGTCAGTGGAAGACTCCGTCTGTTCACGGCGAGTCCGTACTGGAGGAGCCTCTCGCCCGTTGACCGGGTAGCCCATCGACTGTGCAGCAAGTGCAGACGGACCGGTTCCCTCGATCGCCTGCCGATCCGGATCAGTTGCTGAACCTTCCTGAAGCGCTTCAGCAAATGTTGAATACGGCAGACGCTGCAGGGGCGGCACGGCAGACGCTGCGGCGCCTGCGCCGTCCTCGGCGAGGCCGGGCGCCTCGTCTTCGAGGTCATCCGCAGAGAGGTATCCACGCGCCCGTAGAAATGCGACGATACCCATGCGCAGATTGGCGTTGGCTGCAATCTGGCCATACAGCATCTCATCCGTAATGTCGTTCGGGCTGATGTCGATGCCTTGCTCCTCCATCTTGTCGGCTACAAGTGACTTCAATTCGACAATCAGGTCAGGATTCTGCTGGAGGACTCCCACAATCTCGCGGAACGTAGGAGCCGGCGACGCGGGCGGTGCTCCGGGCTCTCTGACGGAGCGACCACTCCCTGCAGAATTTGATTGAAGCTCAGATGTCGGCGGCGCGGTATTCTCCTGGGAGTCCGAGGCCGGGTTGTCGGCCGCATCCGAGGGCTGGGTTGACGGCGTTTGCGCGTTTGCTGCGGCCGACATTGCAAGGAAAACGATTGGCAGGGATGCGGCGAGCGCAATCCGCAAGAAGCCCGTCGCGGCGGCGCTGACAGATGCGCGCTGAAACAGCGGCGGATGGGGAACAGTTGGTCGTGCAGCAGCGTCCGGCATGGGCTTGGCTCGTCCATCTAAACCTAAGGAACCGCAAAGCGTGTCGTGTCATGAGTGGGTCAACGAATTGTCATTCTTTTGTTATGTGGGGAATCACGTGTCGAAGCGCAGGTGAATGCTGCTGAAGCGGCGCAAATCAGGAAGCAGGTTTGTCCGCAAGCCGGCGCCAGCGAAGAGACTCCCGGAAGTAGCGAACTCCTTCGACGATGTGAAAATGCAGGCGAAAAAGTACGAAGCGAAACTGAGCACGCCAGCGGCGGATGCGCGCAGATAGGGGTTCCTTCGCGGGCGCCAAAGCAATGGGCGGCGGCAGCCTGAGCGGCAAGAGGGACTGGCGCATCGAGCGTTTGCGCGGCACACCGGCAGATTCGAGTTCGCGTTGCAGCAGCAGGTAGAGTTTACTGCCGGGAAAGTTGGAGAAGGCGGAGTTGCAGCCGTGGATTTCAACCCACCGGCGGGCGCGCGGGGGAAGGCGCTCGACTGTCGAGCAAACGAGATCCTCAGGAAGCAGATCGGAAATTGTGCACGCAATCAATTGAGTGTCGACGCCAAGTGCGAAGAGCGTTCGCGGGGCCTCTCCGGCGATCGATCGGACACTGCGCCAGAAGCCGGCGTCATGGCGGCGCGCGTCGATGTGCCGGTAAAGCTCGAGCAGATGGGCGGTGCGCCAGAATTCGCTGGAGACGTGCTTGAACAGATGAAGCGCCTGGCCGAGAAACAGGTCTGGGCCTGAGAGTACGGGCATGGAGATGCCGTGAAAGTCGCGCCATTCTGTTCGTGCGAGCAGCGAAGGAACTGTGCGATCGAATTCGAGGTGCAACTCGACACATCGAAGAGCTGACGGCTTATAGAGATCGGCGATGGAGCGGGCGGGCGGACCGGTGGTCTTGAATTCCCAGCTTCGACCGCTGATGGCATGCAGCCGGTAACCGCGCTGCTCAAGGATTTGTCGCGCTGTGGGTGCGCATCGTTCCGCGATGAGAAAGTCAAGATCCAGCTGAGAGCGCAACTCGGGCCGGGGCGTCGACGCCGGGCAAAGCGAGAATCCTTTGAGCACTGCGTAGGAGAGACCTGCGCCCTGGAAGTCGCGCTGAATGGAAGACGATTCATCCATCAGCTTGCGGGTGCGCTCGGAGTTATCGGCGAGATTTCTCTCGAGACGCGCAAGCACAGGGGATGGCAACAGGCAAGTGAGCCGCAATTCACTCAATCGGTGAAGAAAGTAGAGCGCCAGCCCGCTTGTATCGAGCCAGCGCAGCAGTCTCTGCCACTCGGAAGAAGAAAGATAGCAGAGGCGCAAGCATTCTTCCGGGAATGGCTGAGAGAAGCTCCGAAGAATAGCGGCGCGCAGCCGCAAATCAGGGCAACCGGACCGCGGCGCCGTGTTGAGGCCTTGCGTGGACATACCTATTCGGCTCCAACTTGCCCGCCCCGTCAGGCTTTTACAGCATTTTTGGAATTGGTGTAGACCGAAAGCACGCACTCAAGTGGCTTTTTCATCAAGAAAAAGCCACCTTTCATGGCTCTCAAAAAGTCTACGTGTATTCCGAAAATGCTCTAAGTGTTAACGAGAATTCGGGTGCCCCATCCTTTGCGCGTCTTCTGCGCAAAGGGTGGGAGAGCACGACTCTCAATCTCACCGTAAACATTCAAACCGAAAATGCTCTAATCTCGGGCAAGCACAAGCCAAGGCGCACCGGGCGCGGTGTTTCCATGCACAGGTCCATGCACAGGCTCACGCCCTTCAGCGTTTGATCAGGCGGATGATCACGACCAAAATGATCGCGCCGCCGATGGCAATCAGAGTGCTGTAGATGAATCCACCGCTTGGATCCAATCCAAGGTGTCTCGCGATAAACCCGCCGACAATCGCGCCGGCGATGCCCAGCAGGATATCCACGATGAACCCGTAGCCCGAGCCCTTCATGATTTTGCCCGTGAGCCAGCCTGCAATCAGGCCGGCAAGAATCCACAGAATAATTCCCATGCTTCCCTCCTCGACATTTAGGTACTACTGTATCTGCGCGGGAGCGGCCGCCATTTTCAGGAGGCCAGAGTACCTGCCGCGACAGATTGGGATTTATAGCACTCTCCCCATCTGTCCAGCCATAGTAGATTTTCTTGCGCTATTCGGATTTCGGTTCTTTCTCAATTGGTGAGGGGCCTTTTCCGTAGGGGCAATGCCGGCACCCCGACTCGCAGCAGTATCCGCGCTTGAGGTGATACGCCGCCGTAAACACCATGTACGGCCCCTCGAAGTAGTAGTCTTCGGGCGCGAGCGCGGTCTTCGGTTCGACACCGGTTTCATCGCGATCCATATCTGTATTCTCTCGTAAACCCGGGGGTCTGGTCCCGGCGGTTCCGGTTATCGATAGGTAAAATCAATCTATGACCGCTTCCGCGCCCATGTCCGCTATTGACCGCGCCCGCAAGATCAAGATCATCCTCTTCGACGTCGACGGCGTGCTCACCGATGGCAGCATCTGGCTGATCCCCGTGCCTGTCGCCACTGCAGACGGCGCAACCACGTCGAGGATGGTGGAAGCCAAAGGCTATAACGCCCACGACGGCACGGCCATATCGCTCGCGCGCCTGGGCGGCCTTAAGTGCGGCATCATCACCAAGCGCATCTCTGAGACGGTACAACTGCGGGCCCGCGACCTCAAGCTCGAGTTCGTCTATCTCGGCCAGGCCTTCAAGATGAAGCCGGTGCGCGAGATCATGGAAAAGGAAGGCGTGACGCTCGACGAGATCGCCTACGTAGGCGACGACGTGATCGATCTGCCGGTGATGCGCGAGTGCGGATTCGCTGTAGCCGTCGCCGATGCTCGCGAGCAGGTGAAGGCCGAAGCGCACTACGTGACGCCAAACCGCGGCGGCCACGGCGCCGCGCGCGATGCGGTCGAGTTCATCCTGGAGGCCAAGGGCGTGCTTGACCAGTGCATCGAGGCTTACATCGACGAGAGCAATCCGATATCGCCGTCGATGGACATTGGCAAAGGCGGGGATCTGAAGTAGCTTCATACGATGAAGCGTGAATTAAACAATGTTGTCATCCTGAGCGAGGGTCGCCGCAGCGACCCGAGTCGAAGGACCTGCTTTTGGGATCTTTGAATGGAAACAGAACTCAAACGAGCGGTAGTGCTTCTCAGCGGCGGGCTCGACTCCGCCACCATTCTCGCCATCGCGCGCAGCCAGGGCTATGAGCCTTACGCGCTCTCGTTCTCTTATGGCCAGCGGCATGCTTGGGAGCTCGAAGCGGCGAAACGAGTCGCCGCATCGCTCGGCGCAGCGCAGCACCGCATCGCCACCATTGATCTGCGCATCTTTGGCGGCTCCGCGCTCACGGCAGACATTGAAGTGCCCAAAGGGCGCGACGAAGGCGAGATGGGGCAGGGAATTCCGATCACTTATGTGCCGGCGCGCAACACGATCTTTCTCTCGTTTGCGCTGGCGTGGGCCGAAGTGCTGGAGTCGAGCGACATCTTCATCGGCGTCAACGCGCTCGACTACTCCGGCTATCCCGACTGCCGGCCGGAGTTCATCGAAGCATTTGAGAAGATGGCGAACCTGGCAACCAAGGCCGGAGTCGAAGGCCGTCAGCAGCTCAAAATCCACACGCCGCTCATCGCGCTCACCAAAGCGCAGATCATTCAAAAGGGAGTCGAGCTGGGCGTGGACTACGGGCTGACGAGCAGTTGTTACGATCCATTCCCAGACGGCCAGCCCTGCGGCGAATGCGACTCCTGCCTGCTGCGCCAGAAGGGATTTCGCGAAAACGGAATCGACGACCCGCTGCGCTACCCACCACCAGGCTTCTAAAGGCTAGCTCCGAGCTTCTAGCCTCTAGCTTTTAGCTTTTCTGTGTTGCGTTGGCGGGCCAGGCTTGCGCACGATGAGCTAGAAGCTGGAAGCTAGAAGCTGAAAGCTGTAGTTTATGAGTTATTCCGTCAAAGAAATCTTCTACACGCTGCAGGGCGAGGGCGCGCAGACCGGCCGTGCTGCCGTCTTCTGCCGCTTCGCGGGATGCAATCTCTGGTCAGGCCGCGAGCAGGACCGCGCCTCAGCCATCTGCAAATTCTGCGACACCGATTTCGCTGACACCAACGGTCCCGGCGGCGGAAAGTTTGCCTCAGCTGACGCGTTGGCGGAAGCTGTGGCGCAAAAATGGCCTGCTGCAGCCTCGGGCGGGAAAAGATTCGTAGTCTGCACCGGCGGCGAGCCGCTGCTGCAACTCGATGCGAGCCTCATCGAAGCACTGCACGCGCGCGGCTTTGAAATTGCCGTCGAAACCAACGGCACCGTTGCCGCACCCGCTGGCCTCGACTGGATCTGCGTGAGCCCGAAGGCGGGAACTGAGCTGAAGCAGACCACCGGCGACGAACTCAAGCTGGTCTACCCGCAACCCGGCGCAGAGCCGCACAAATTCGCGGGCCTCGCGTTCCGCAACTTCTTCCTCCAGCCCATGGACGGCCCCGTCCGCGAATCAAACACGCAACTCGCGCTCCAGTATTGCCTCGATCATCCGCAATGGCGCATCAGCCTGCAGACCCACAAGCTGCTGGGTATTCCGTAAATTCGGAACCCTGAAGCCCACCCTAGAGCAGTTCTCCAATTCGCGTGCCCTTGCGAGTTTCGTGCAAGGTGGCTTTTTCTTGAGAAAAAAGCCACTCCGCATCCTGCTTTCGGTGTACATCAATTGGAGAACTGCTATAGCCGCAAAAAACAAAGACGCGGCGAGGGTGGGGCACCCCAAGGATTGATACAAGAACATGCAGTCAGAGGACTGGCGCTAGATATTTCCCTTGCTCATCTCGCCGGCCAGGTACTCTGATGCGCGCATGGAGAGCGAAAGAATCGTCATGGTTGGATTCTGCCATCCGCCGCTGGTAAAGCAGGCGCCATCCACTACAAAAAGATTTTTGTGATCGTGGCTCTGGTTCCATTTGTTCAGCACGCTCTTCTTCGGATCGTCGCCCATGCGGCAGGTGCCGATCTCGTGGATGCTGTAGCCCGGCGGATTGGGAACAGGATTCTTCGACAGCACCTCGAAGCCCGCGCTCTCACATAGCTCGGAGCCAACTTCCACGGCGTCCTTCGCCATGTTGAATTCGTTGTCGGTGTACTTGGTCTCGATGCGCAGCACCGGAATGTCCCACGCGTCCACCTTGTCATTGTCGATGCGCACGTGGTTCTCGTAGCGGCCCAGCACCTCGCCCATGATCGTCATCTGGAAGCCGCTGCCGTAGTATTCTTCGAGCTTCTTCTCGAGCTCCGCGCCATACGCGGCAAAGTTCCGCGCCCCCAGGCCTCCCGTCATACTGCTCACGTTGAAGGCATACCCGCGCAGAAATTTGTCGCTCTTCGTATCGATATTCCTGAAGCGCGGAACAATCGCCCCGCCGCCCATCAATCCTTCGCCTTTTCTGCCGCGCGCCTCGGGTACGGAGGCCACCACGCCCGCCC
>JBAUCP010000588.1:0-5694 GCA_049677625.1 Occallatibacter sp.
TACATGAATCTCAGCACCCAAACAAGCTCAACCAGCACAATCAGACCGAGCCAACCCGGTGCCTCCGGTGACAAGGAGTCCAACAGGTTTTCAGCGGCCTGCGTTTGCAGTGGATCATCTTTGACGAAGTAGCGGACAAGCACATTCGTGTCTAACCCGATCATGCCGCCTCGTCCTTGGATTTATCTGTGCTTGATTGGCCTATGCTCCGGAGGTAGCTCTCTGCAGCAGCAGCTCCGATGGCATCGTTGATCTCCTCGATGGTGGGCACGTAGTCCAGCTTGGGGACGCAGCCCTTCAAATCCCGAATCGAACCGGTTTTTGGAGATAAGACGAACTCTCCGTCTGCATTCTGAAAGAAATCGATCCGAACCCCCGGCTTCAGGCCAAGAGCCTTGCGAACTTCTGCGGGGATCGTAATTTGACCTTTGGAAGTAACTTTTGCCGAAGGCATGGCTTCTCCTTACAATTTCTATTATATACTTAAATTATCCATATTCCTTACTTTTTGAATTATCCCTTACAATCTGCGGACAGTTTCGGAGCGAGCGGGAAGGGGCCCGGCAGATGCGAAGATAGTCCCATGCCCGTTCTCACCTCAGAAGCCGTAGTGCTGCGCACCTGGCCGGTGCATGAGGCGGACCTGATCGTGAGCTTTTTCACCCGCGACTACGGGCGCATGAAAGGCGTGGCCAAGTCGGCGCTCAAGAGCCGCAAACGCTTTGGCGGCGCGCTGGAACCCATGACGCAGGCCCGAGCCTGGTTTGCCGAAAAGCCGCGTCAGGAACTGGTCCGGCTCGACCAGCTCGAAATCCTCGGGTCTCCCCTTTCGCGCCCCGTTGACTCCGCACGGTTAGCAGTACTCAGCTTCTACGCGGAAGTCCTCGACGAATCCCTCCCCGAGCACGACCCGCAGGAGACGGTCTTCCGCCTGCTGGTTTCCGTGTTGGAGCACACGACGGCCGTTCAGCCGGATCCCACACGGCCCGATCCTGTTCTGCCCGATATCGCCCAGCCATGGATGGCGCTCACCTACTTCTCGCTGTGGATGACCCGGCTCATGGGCCTGTTGCCCGATATCGCCCGTTGCATGGTCTGCGGCGAAGCGTTGCAGCCCGGCGAGGTCAGCTTCAATGCGTACGCCGACGGCCTGTTCTGCGCTTTGCATCGCAACGGCAGCGGAAGCGCGCTTTCGGCGGATTCATGGCAGCTTGCGCAGCGAATGCTGCGTGCGCCGGTGGCAGCGTTTGCGGGCGAGCCGTGGCCGCGGCGGCGGGGGCAAGATCTGCGGCGGTTTACGGTGCAGGCGTTGGAGAGGCATCTGGAAAAAAAGCTGCGGACGGCGGAGGCGCTGGGACGGTTGGGTGGGTGAAGAACGATTGGGGATGGCGTAGAATCCGGATATGCCCAGCCCACAGCGAATGACGGCGATTATCGAGCGCGAAGACGATGGCTTTGTGGCCCTGTGTCCGGAGCTTGATATCGCGAGCCAGGGCGCGACGATTGAAGAGGCGCGCGCCAATCTCATCGAAGCGCTGACGCTGTTTTTCGAGGCAGCCTCGCCTTCTGAAGTGGCGCGGCGGCTGCACAGCGAGGTCTTCGTTACGCAGGTTGAGGTGCCCGTTGGGTAGACTTCGAGTCCTCTCGGGCTCGGAGGTCTGCAAGATTCTGGAAGGGCATGGATTTGTCGCTGTTCGGCAGCGAGGCAGTCATAGGATTATGCAATTGCAGGCGGATGGGACCACCATTACGGTTCCCGTGCCGCTGCACGATCCGCTTCGGCGCGGGACTCTGCAGAGCATTATTCGGCAATCGGGGCTTGCCAAATCGCTGTTTGAGAGCGAATAAATACGCTCTTTGCGAGGGTTTACCTCGCGCTGCATCTCCATAGGTAAAGACATTTAAGCGCGCGGACATGAGTTATTGCGGGATCGCAAATTGTAGGGGCGGTGCCTGTGACTGTGACCGTGTTCGAGCTGTATTGAAAGGTTGGATCGATACTGTAGGGCTTTGTGTTGCAGTCTGAAAATTCCAATACAAATTTATAGGCCAACTCGTAAGGGCCGTCTGTCCGATCAAATTGAAACTTTGAGCCTTTTGCGCTGTTGATAGCTGCCTGGCTTAGCATGGGCGGACCGCTCACGACTTGAACGTCGGCGGGCGTTCCATTCTCAAGAAGAGTGATCCGCAGATCGACCTCGCCTGAGACTCGTGCTGCCAAGGCCGTCATTGGATATGCCGGGGGAGCCAAACTGACTACCTTCAAAGAAGGTGCTGGGGTCGGGACTTGGGCCAACGCAGATAGTAATGCTGATTTTGCGATGATCGCTAAGAGCATCGTCTTCATGCGCACCAGTATAGGCTTGCGAGTGCTTAGCGCACGGTCTGGTTCCGAGGCGGCTGGTAAAATGGTCTGCGAGACCCGATGAGAGAGATTTGCCTGTGCCAGCAACCCAGCTTGAACCTTCTTTGAAAGCCACTCCGCTTACCTTTCAGGAATTGCTCTTCCGCCTGCAGGGCTTTTGGGCGGAGCGCGGCTGCGTGCTGCAGCAGCCTTACGATGTGGAAGTGGGCGCGGGCACCATGGCGCCGGAGACCTTTCTGCGCGTGCTGGGGCCCAAGCCCTACAAGGTGGGCTACGCGCAGCCTTCGCGCCGCCCGGCCGACGGCCGCTACGGCGAGAATCCCAACCGGCTCTTCAAGCACACCCAGTTTCAGCTCATCCTGAAGCCGCCGCCGGTGAATGTGCAGGAGCTTTATCTCGAATCGCTCTTGAGCTTGGGCATCGACCTGAGCCGCCACGATCTCAAGTTCGAAGAAGACAACTGGGAATGGCCGGCGGGCGGCGCGTGGGGCGTGGGCTGGCAGGTCATGCTCGATGGGCTGGAGATTACGCAGTTCACATATTTTCAGCAGTGCGGTGGCCTCGATCTCGACCCCATCTGCGCCGAGCTGACGTATGGGTTGGAGCGCATCGCGGCATTTCTGCAGGATGTGGACTCGATTTACGACATCGTCTGGGCGCGCGATCCCGAGACCGGTGCGCCGGTGACCTACGGCGATGTGCGTCTGGCCGAGGAGCTGCAATTTTCTGTGTATAACTTCGAGTTTGCCGAGATTGACAAGTTGTGGATGCACTTCAACCTCTATGAGCAGGAAGCGCAGACGCTGCTCGCGCAGGCGAATGCACTGATGGCAGACGAAGCGGCCAGTCCAAAAGAAAAGAAAAGATTCCCCTTGCTGGCCACTTACGAGCTGGCGCTCAAGTGCTCGCACCTGTTCAATCTTCTCGACGCGCGCGGCGCCATCAGCGTCACCGAGCGGGTGGGCGTAATCGGCCGCATTCGCGCGCTGGCGGTGGGCGTGGCCAAGGCGTATGCGCAACAGCAGCTTCTAGCTGCCAGCTCCTAGCTGCCAGCTTTTCCTTGCCTGGGCTGGGGTGGTTGATTGAGCGCAGGGTTTTTTTCGATGCGGGGATTGATTCCGCGTGGTGCAGCACGATGAAGCTAGGAGCTAGAGGCTAGCAGCTAGAAGCTTTCCGGAAAGAGTTTATGTCTGACTTTCTACTTGAGATTGGGCTCGAAGAGATACCGGCCCGCATGATTGCCGGGGCTGAGGCCGAGCTGGGCCGCCGCGTGACGGAACTGCTCACGCGCGAGCGGCTGCTGGCCGAGGCCGCGAAGGTTGTCACCTATTCCACGCCGCGCAGGCTGGCCGTGCTGGCTGAGGGCGTGGTCTCGAGCCAGGCCGATACGGAGGAAAAGCTCACCGGCCCTTCGTGGAAGGTGGCTTTCAAAGATGGCGAGCCCACCCCCGCCGCCGAAGCCTTTGCCAGGAAGGCCGGCGTGACCGTTGCGGCGCTTGAAAAAGTTACCACGCCGAAGGGCGAGTATGTTGGCGCCACCGTGAAGCGCGAAGGGCGCTCCGCGATGGCGCTGCTTGCGGCCGAGCTGCCGAAAGAAGTGCTGGCGATTTACTGGGCCAAGAACATGTACTGGCGCGCCGCCAAGCCGGAGCGGTTTGTGCGGCCGGTGCGCTGGGTGGTCGCATTGTTTGACTCCGCAATCGTCCCGCTGGAGATTGCCGACATCGCGGCCGGCAACGCAAGCCGCGGCCATCGCATCCTGCATGGAGAGCACCCCGTGCTTATCCCTTCGGCCCAAAGCTACAAGGAGACCCTCCGCGCGGCAAGCGTAGTCGCCGACGTTGCCGAGCGCCGCCACATCATCCGCAAGGCGCTGGACGCGGCCACTCGCACTGTTCCCGGCGCGCGCTGGCGCGAGGATGAGCCGCTGGTCGAGACGGTTGTGCACCTCACTGAGTGGCCCACCGTGATCCTGGGCGGCTTTGAGCCGGAGTATCTGGAGCTGCCGGAAGAGGTGCTGGTCACCGTGATGCGCGACCACCAGAAGTACTTCGCGGTCGAAGGCGCAGACGGCAAGCTTGCGCCGCACTTTCTAGCGGTGCTGAACACCAAGGTTGATGAAGAGGGTGCAGCGATCATCCGGCATGGAAATGCGCGGGTTTTGCGTGCGCGCTTCAAGGACGCACGCTTCTTCTGGGACTTCGACCAGAAGACGCCGCTTGCGGATCGCGTCGAGAGTCTGAAGAACGTTACGTTCCAGAAAGAGCTGGGGAGCTATCACTGGAAGACGGAGCAGAATCTGAGGGTCGTCAAGAATCTGGTCAACGCGATGCCAGGGGTGAGTTGGCAACCTTACGACTGGAATGCGCTTGAGACTGCTACCCGGCTTGCAAAGACTGACCTGACATCTGAACTGGTCAAGGAATTTACTGAACTGCAAGGCGTCATTGGTGGCCTGTACGCGAAGGCTCAAGGCTTAGGCGACAAGGCTTCACAGGCAATCTACGACCAGTACACGCCGGCTGGGACTGAGGACTCAATTCCCGTTTCCATTGAGGGTCAGCTTCTCGGCCTTGCCGACCGCATCCACACTATCACTGCAATGTTTGGCATCGGCAACGCGCCCACTGGCTCGAAAGATCCGTTTGCGCTGCGTCGTGCTGCGAATGCCATCATCAAGATCCTCGCCGAATCGAAACTCCCATTGGCCTTGGCCAGCGTCTTAAACGCTGCGGCGACGAAAGAAGCCAGCAGGCAGCAACTATCGGATTTCTTTCGCGAGCGGTTGCACTTCTACCTCAAAGATGTACGCGGCTTCGCCTACGACGTGGTCAACGCTGTGCTCGCCGCGGACGCAAACGACGTGCGCGACGCCATCGCCCGCGCCGACGCTTTGACGGTGGCACGCGAATCTGCCGATTTCGGCGCGGTTTCGGCAGCCTTTAAGCGAATTAAGAACATCCTCCGCCAGGCTGAAGAGAAAGGTTTCGCGATTGGCTCGTCTGCGAGCGCAAAGCTCGCTCCGGAGGCGCAGCAACTCGCCGATGCCGCATCGGCGCTCGCGCCGCAAGTGGCAGCTCTGCGCCAGCAGCGCGCTTATGGCGAGGCGCTCACGCTTATCGCCACGCTGCGCCCTAGCGTCGATACGTTCTTTGACAAGGTGATGGTGCTCGATCCCGATCCGGCGGTGCGCGGGGCGAATCTTGGACTTATCGATGAAGTATTGCGCGGGTTCTCCGGGATCGCGGACTTCAGCGAGATTGTGAGTTCGTAAGAAACTTTAAAAGACTGTAGATATTTGTATCCCACCTTAGCCGATGCGCAAAGAA
>JBAUCP010000589.1:0-5540 GCA_049677625.1 Occallatibacter sp.
AGGTCAGGGCTTCAGCCCTGACAATCGCTGCCCCGAGCCAATCCCTTTTCTATCCGGCCGCGCGCTTTGCGCGCCGCCGGATAGAAAAAAATCGCATTCTTCCGCCTGCCATACCAGGGCTAAAGCCCTGGCCTATCGCAAAACGGAGATGTTAAACAGGCCTTGAGCCGCTCGGCGTTCAATTGCGGGTTGGTGTGACGAATCGCACCGTTCGCGCATCTGCTAGATATGACTGAGAGGTGCAGGGGGTGGGCGAACTGACGGCACAGTTGAAGACTCAGGTTGCGCAGCCGGCGGCGCGACGGCCGCGCGTGGTCATCGTGGGCGGCGGTTTCGCCGGCATCCACGCGGCGCAGTCGCTGGCCCGCCTGAGCGTGGATGTAACCGTGCTGGACCGGCGCAACTATCATCTTTTTCAGCCGTTGCTCTACCAGGTGGCGCTCGCCGTGCTGTCGCCGGCCAACATCGCCGAGCCTATCCGGACCATCCTCCGCAAGCAGTCGAACACTGAAGTCCTCATGGACGAGGTGGTCGGCATCGACGTAACCGCGCGCCAGGTCACCCTGGGCAGCGGCGCACGCATCGCCTACGACTACCTGGCCCTGGCCACCGGCGCCAGCCACTCCTACTTTGGCCATGAGGACTGGGCGCCGCTCGCGCCGGGGCTCAAAACCATCGAAGACGCCACCGAGATTCGCCGCCGCGTGCTGCTGGCCTTTGAGCTGGCCGAGCGCCAGAAGGTGGAGCACGGCTGGCATCCGCCGCTCAACTTCGTCGTCATCGGCGGCGGGCCCACCGGCGTCGAGCTGGCCGGCGCCATCTCTGACATCGCGCAGCTCTACATGCGCCACGACTTCCGCCACATCAACCCCGCCGAGGCCCGCGTTCTGCTGCTCGACGGAGGCCATCGCATCCTGGCTGCCTATCCTGAAGATCTATCCGCCAAGGCCGAGGCCGCGCTCACCCGTCTGGGCGTGGAGGTGCACACCCAGGCCCAGGTCACCGGCGTCGGCCCCGGATGGGTTGAGGCAGGCGGCAGGCGTATCGAGTCGGTGGTGACGCTCTGGGCCGCCGGCGTGCAGGCCTCTCCGCTGGGCAAGCTGCTGGGCGCGCCGGTCGACCAGCGCGGCTGTGTCCTCGTCGACGATCGGCTCAACCCGCCCGGCCTGCCTGAGGTCTTCGTGCTCGGCGACCTGGCCCACTTCGAGCAGGATGGCCGCCAGGTTCCGGGCGTGGCCCAGCCGGCCATGCAGATGGGCGACCACATCGCCAAAATCATCGCCGCCGACCTCGCCGGCCGCCCGCGTCCGGCCTTCCGCTACTTCGACAAGGGCGATATGGCCACCATCGGCCGCATGGACGCAGTCGCCGACGTGAAGTGGCCCTTCAAGGCGCACATGAGCGGCATGCCCGCCTGGTTCACCTGGCTCACCGTGCACATCTTCTTCCTCATCGGCTTTCGCAACCGCATCTCCGTCTTTGCCACGTGGATCTGGACCTACTTCACCTTCACCCGCGGCGCGCGCCTCATCACCGGCGACCAGCGGCTCCCCGGCTGGCAGGCCCAGATCGATGCCGGCCCGCAGGCGGCTCCGCTTGACACGGCAAACATGGGCAAATGAGCATAGTGCGGACTTTGAACCTAACCGAGGTCCGTTCATGAACAATCTCACCCGACGCAGGTTTCTGTCTGTCGCAAGCGCAACCGGCGCCGCAGCAGCCCTGAATCCGGCTTTGCGCGGCGTCGCTCGCGCAGCCTCTTCCACCCGTGCCCTCGGCATCGAGCTCTATACCGTTGAGGCCGCACTGGAAGCGGATATGCCCGGCACGCTCACCGCTTTGAGCACCATTGGCTATAAGAATGTGGAAACCGGGCTTATATCGAAGATTGCAGCAAAAGACCTTCGCAAGGGCCTGGATGCGGTCGGGCTCGCATGTCCTAGCGCCCATCTCAGCTTTTCGAGCGCCGACCCGGCACCGCTGTTTGAAGACGCGCACACGCTGGGCGCGCATTATGCGGTCAGCTCCGTGTTGATCGCGTCCAATCCAATCCCTTCGAGCGCGACGCCCGCGGCGGGCCTGGGGGATTTTCTCAAAGTTCTGTCCAGCTTGACGGCAGACGACTGGAAGAGAACTGCCGACCTGGCGAACCAGATTGGCGCAAAGGCCAAACAGGCCGGGCTGCAGTATGCCTACCACAATCACAACTTCGAGTTCAGAGACCTGGGCGGCGGACAAACCGGCTACGACTTGATGCTCAGCGGGACCGATCCCGAGTTGGTGAAGTTCGAGCTCGATTGCGGCTGGATGGTTGCCGCGGGGCATAGTCCCGTGGACTACCTCACGAAGTATCCCGGCCGATATCGCATGATCCACGTCAAGGACTTCATGGCAGGCGCAAAGCCAACCACCGCGCTGATGGGTCCGGATGCGCCCAAAGGCACGGAGCTCGGCAAGGGGTACATCGACTACAAGCCAATCTTCGCGGCAGCGGCCCAGGCGGGAGTTGCGTATTACTTCTCCGAGCAGGAGCCGCCTATCACCGGTATGACCGCGCTGGACGCAGCCAGGGTAAATTACGAATACATGCGCTCCATTTAACCCTGGCCGGCCATACAATTTGGCTCTCCAACTTGGTTCTCCGGGCTGGGAATTCAAAGCCCGAACCGCCAACCCGGTCGAGTAAACTGGTAGAGCGATGCTCGACTTGGGATTTGTCAGGGGAACCCTGGAATTTGTTGAAGAAAAACTGCGCGCGCGCGGCGCCGATCCTGCCGTCCTGCTGGGTGATTTTCGCGCTCTTGACCAGAGCCGCCGCCAGGCCATCACCACCGCCGAGCAGTTGAAGGCCCGCCGCAATGAGCTGAGCCAGCAGGTAGGCGCGCTCAAGAAGTCCGGTCAGGACGCCACGGCGCTCATGGACGAGACCCGCGCCCTCAAGGAAAAGCTCGACGAGCTCGACAAAGCCGCCGTCGCGTTCGACGAGCAGTTGCGCCTCTCGCTCGCCAGCATTCCCAACCTCACCCGCGACGAAGTCCCCAAGGGCACATCCGAAGCCGACAACGTCACCGTAAAGACCTGGGGTGAGCAGAAGAAATACGACTTCGAGCCCAAGCCGCACTGGGAAGTAGGCGAAGCCCTCGGCATTCTCGATCTGGAACGCGCCGCCAAACTCAGCGGAGCCCGGTTCGCCGTCTACATGGGCGCGGGCGCGCGGCTGGAGCGGGCGCTAATCAACTTCATGCTCGACCTGCACACCAGCAAGCACGGCTACACCGAAGTCCTGCCGCCGTTCATGGTGAACCGGGACTCTATGTATGGGACCGGACAACTACCGAAATTTGAAGAGGACTTGTTCAAGGTGCCCACCGATGGCTTCGAGTCGGATATCCATCACACCCCGATCATCGGAGAAGAAGTATTTGCCTTGGGCCAGGACGGGCTGTTTCGGGTCAAGGAGGTCGATGGTTGGAATGTTCTTATCGAGCTACAAGACCAAAGACCAAAACCGCAAGGCCTAAAGCCCTTCACAACGACTGTTCCGCGGGGAGCACTTTCGTATCGTCGAAGCCTCTATTTGATTCCCACCGCCGAAGTCCCCGTCACCAATCTCTACCGCGACGAGATTCTCGACGAAGCCCGCCTGCCCATCCGGCTCACGGCCTACACGCCCTGCTTCCGCGCCGAAGCCGGCGCCGCCGGCAAAGATACGCGCGGCATCATCCGCCAGCACCAGTTTCAAAAAGTAGAGCTGGTCAAGTTCACCCGCCCTGAAGAGTCCGACGCCGAGCACGAGCGGCTCACCCGCGACGCCGAAGAGATTTTGGAAGCTTTGGAATTGCCTTATCGCCGCGTTTTACTGTGCGCCGGCGACACCGGTTTTTCGTCTGCCAAGACCTACGATCTTGAGGTCTGGCTGCCCGGCCAGCAGGTGTATCGCGAGATCTCTTCCTGCTCCAACTTCGAGTCCTTCCAGGCGCGCAGGGCCAACATCCGTTTCCGCCCCTCGGCCGGATTGCAGGGCGGCGCGAAGGCCAGGCTCGAGTTTGTGCACACCATCAACGGCAGCGGGCTGGCCGTGGGCCGCACCTGGCTGGCGATTCTGGAGAACTATCAGCAGGCGGATGGGTCTGTACTGGTACCGGAGGCGCTGAAACCGTACATGGGCACAGACCGGATTGCGAGGGCACAGTGATGGAGCCGCAGAGCGCCGCCATGCCGGCATCGCGACCGGCAACAGAAGCGGGAAGACGCGGGATCAGCGCGATCCTGAAGAGCTATTTCTACTGGACCTACTCGCGCGGAACTTTTCATTACGACGTGATGGTCACGCTGATCCTTGCGTTCATCTTCATCGCGCCGCACCTGTGGAACTTCGGCGACAGGCCCTCGCCGGTTCCCAGCCAGGAGCATCCCATCCTGGTGACGGGAGACGGCGGCCGTGGCGTCATCATCACCGTACAGGCCAGCGATGCAAATGTTCCTGCCGGCGCGTCGGACGCGGTGGTAAAGAAGGCGCTTCGCCACGCCATCGAGCCGGTCACCGGCGACGACGTCTTCGTGGAGCACTGGGAGACGGTGACTGACGCCCAGGGAAATCTCGCCTGGAAGGTATGGGCGCACAAATAAGGAGCCGCACGCCGATTTTTCCGATCCGTTGCACGCCCCGCGCTCATCCAACAGGTCAAGGAATCTATGCATTCGAGAAAAGGCTTTGTCTTTGCCGCGTCCGTTCTGCTTGCCGCTCTTTCCTGCGGCCATGCGGCCTTCGCAGCCGACGATCTGAACTCCGTCCTGAGCAGGCTGGACGCGGCCGCGGCAAAGTTTCAAACTACCTCCGCTGACTTCGAGTGGGACAGCTCGCAGACCGATCCGATTCCCGACACCGACGTGCAGAAGGGCATGGAGTACTACGAGCGCACCGCTTCGGGCTTCCAGATGGGTGTGCACATCGCCACCGACGACGGACAGCCCTCTCCCAAGGTGCTGGTGTGCTGCGTCAAGGGCGCTGTCCAGCTCTATGAGCAGTTGCCTGACCAGGTGACCACGCTCAGCAAGCTCAGCCAGTATGAAGACTGGTTCCGGCTTGGCTTTGGCGCCAGCGGCAAAGATCTGAAGGACAAATGGGAGATCCAGTACGACGGGACCGAGACGGTGGACGGCGTCAAGACTGCCAAGCTCGAGCTGGTGCCGAAAGACCCAACCGTGAAGAAGAACCTGCCCAAGGTGATTCTGTGGATCGACCCCGACCGGGCCGTAAGCCTGAAGCAGGAGTTCGAAGAGGGCCAGGGGCAATCCAAGACCTGCATCTACACCAACATCAAACTGAATCAGCCTCTGCCCAAGGATGCCTTCACCTTCACTACCGACAAGAAAACTACCTTCACCCAGCGCTGAACCATACAGCATTTTCGATCCAGCTCTTTACCGAAAGCACGCAGCAAAGTGACATTCGCCGCGGCGAATGCCACCTTCGATGCCGTCGAAACGTCAACACGTGGATCGAGAATGCTCCAGCCCACCGTTCCCCGCCGCCAAAA
>JBAUCP010000590.1:0-4199 GCA_049677625.1 Occallatibacter sp.
GCCTCAGACCACTCCGCCCGCCGCGGCTCCTTCCGGCCAGGCGGTGTTTTCCTTCAATGCGCCCGCCGCGCCGCTGGATCGGGATGCAACCTTTCAGGTGCCGGTGATCGTCAGCGGGGCCATCAACGTCGCATCTGTCCCGCTGCAGCTCCACTACGATCCGGCCAAACTCGCGCTCATCAACGTGGCGGAGGGCGGCTTCCTCAACCGCGACGGCCAGGCCGCGGCGCTCATTCATCGCGACGATGGCCAGGGCAATCTCACCGTCGTAGCCTCGCGTCCGCCCGGCGCGCCCGGTATGAACGGCTCGGGAGTGGTCTGCGTCCTTACATTCAAGGCCAAGGCCGCGGGCCCCACCTCGCTCACCACCACCCACGCCGCTGTGGTTACCACCGCCGCGCAGACCGTACAAGCAGGCGGAGCGCAGGCCAGCGTCAGGATCCGATAATGGCGCCGCTCACCCCAACGCGAATCCCCGTTACCCGCCGGCCGCGTCCGGCGGAGCAGGGACTCACGCTGATTGAGCTCATTATCACCATCACCATCCTTTCCATCCTTGCCGGCGCCGTCTTTCCCATCGCCCGCTTCGCTTACAAGCGCCAGGCCGAGCGCGAGCTGCGCCGCGACCTGTGGGAGATGCGCGACGCCATCGACGCCTACAAGGACGCCGCCGATAAGGGCGCCTTCCAGACCAAGGTCGACAGCCAGAACTATCCGCCCGACCTCGAAACCCTGGTCAACGGCGTCGACGTGCAGGGCAAGAAGCTCAAGTTCCTCCGCCGCATCCCCGTAGACCCCCTGACCGGCCACGCCGAGTGGGGCCTGCGCTCCATGCAGGACGAACCCGACTCAGACTCCTTCGGCGGCCAGAATGTCTTCGACGTCTACTCCAAATCCGACGGCACCGCTCTCGACGGCACCAAATACAACACCTGGTAATTTTTGGGAGGGGAAAACAGGCTTCAATGTTTTGAAGGGTACGGGCTTTGGCCCGTACATAAAGGCCCCCAAAAATCGACCGGGGCTTTAGCCCCTGAGGTCCAACGAATTTGAAACCCGCCCGCCAACCCGAATCCGGCTTCACGCTCATCGAGCTGCTGATCGTGATGACCATCATCGCCATCCTGGCCACGCTGGCCATCCCGCGCTTCGTCGGCGCCGTCAAGGCCGCACGCGAGGCCGTGCTCCGCGAAGACCTCCACGTCATGCGCGACTCCATCGACTCCTACACCATGGACAAGCAGAAGGCCCCGCAGTCGCTCGACGACCTCATCCAGAACGGCTATCTGCGCGAAGTCCCCGTAGATCCCATGACCCACAGCAAAGACACCTGGGTCACCGACACCAGCGACGCCATGTACTCCATCGACCAGACCGAGCCCGGCATCACCGACGTCCACTCCGGCTCCGACGACACCGGCGCCGACGGCCAGCCCTATTCTTCCTGGTAAATTCTGGCCTGCTCCCGCCCCGCCATGTCAAAGTAGTGGCATGACTCCTCTGCGCACACCTGGGTTCCGGTCTTTGGTTCTGCTCGCCTGCGCCGCGGCTTTCGCCCTCCCGCTTCGCGCACAGACCGCGCCCGCCCCAGCGGCCCCACCAACCTCGACCACCATCACCATCCGCATGTACGACGCCCGCTCCGGCCGTCAGCTCACGCCCTCCAACTTCCTGGTGCGCTTCAACCACCAGGACGAGATTCACAACGAGTCGCTGCGCATCGACGACGACAGCGGCGACGGCCAGCTCACCGTCCCCGCCGGCTCATCCTTCTTCTCCGTCGAGGGCACATTCAATCGGTCCATGGATGTCTACTTCAACTGCGACGCCGCCAAGGAGAGCGACGACCGCCGCCGTCACTGGTACTCGATCTCTGACATCCTGACCACCGGCGTCATCGCCCCCAACGAATGCTTCAACGGCAAATACGAGCGCCCGCGCCTCGCCGTCAAGCCCGGCGAATTCATCTTCTACGTCCGCGAGCGCAACTGGCGCGACGCCGGCTCCTACTAGCGTTCTGTAGCCAATGCACGCTTCAAAAACGATTTGTCATCCTGAGCGACCGGAGCGTAGCGAAGGGAGTCGAAGGACCTGTTTTTCGGGATGCTCATGATGTAATGAGCCGGGTGCCCCACCTTCGGCGATTCGCGCTCTTTGCGAATCGGCTAAGGTGGGAAACCACAACCCTCAACCAGCCACATCCACCTCAACTTGAAAGATACGGGCTTCAGCCCGTACAAATAAACGCTGTCATCCTGAGCGAGTCGCCGCGGCGACGAGTCGAAGGACCTGCTTTTCGGGATGCTCATGATGGAATGAGCTTCGAAGAAACCCACCCATGCCGTCAGAACCCCTATCCCCGTCCGCCTTCGCCTTCATCGCCCAGATCGACGAAGCCTACACATCCCTCATGCGCCACGCAGACCCGCACCTCGGCGGCAAGCTCTTCTACGCCGGCAATCTCACTCAAGCGGCCCGCGCCGCCACCGTCGCCGCTAACATCGCCGGCGCCGCCACTCTCGCCGCATCCGCCGGCCACGCCGCCGCCAAGCAATCCATGCGCGACGGCATCGTAGACTTCCTCGTCAACTCACTCGACGAAGCTCTGCGCATCCTCAAAAACCAGATCCGCAAGCGCGAAACCGCCGCCGTCTGCGTGACCGCCGCCTCTGAAACCATCGAGCGCGAAATGCAGGCCCGCGGCGTCCAACCCGACCTGATCCTCACCGCCGGCTCAATCGAATTCGCGCACGCACCCATCGTCCTCGACATGAAAGCCAGCGCGGGCAACGATGCCGATACATGGCTAACCTGGCGCGCATCCCAGTCCCCCGCACTCTGGCTCCCCAAGCTCGACGCCATCGCCCTCGGCATTCTGCCGCCCAATGCGGACCACGCCCGCCGCTGGCTCCAACGCGCCCCGCGCTACCTCGGCCGCCTCGCCCAAAACCTACGCGTCCTGCACACCACGCAGCAACATGCCGAACAGTTCATAGCCCAACTCACCAACCAAATCGCCACCGGCACAATCACCGCGCCAATAGAAATCGACCTCGGCCCCTGGGGCCACTCCCATCGCCAGTCCCTAGTCCCTAGTCCGAAGTCTCTGTTCCCTATTCCCTAGTCACTATTCCCTGCCTTTTCGATCCTCCCCCACAACTCCCCGATCCCATACCCCGTCTTCGCCGACACCGCCAGCACCTCATCCAGCGCAAGCCCTTTTTTCAGCGCCGCCAGGTTCCGCGTCCGCTCATTGCCGCTCAGCCGGTCCACCTTGGTCGCCGCCACCACAAACGCCCGTCCCGCCGCACGCAGCCACTCCAGCAGTTGCCCGTCGCTCGCCTGCGGCGGAACATTCGAGTCCACCAGGCACACGCACAGCCCCAGCGTCTCTCGTTCCTGAAGATAGGGCTCGATAAACTTGGGCCACTCCGCCGAGATCGACTTCGAGATCTTCGCGTACCCATATCCCGGCAGGTCCGCAAACATCAATCGCCGTCTCTGCTTCTCATCCAGCAGCGCAAAAAAATTGATGGCCCGCGTGCGCCCCGGCGTCTGCGAAACCTTCGCCGCCTTCGCGCCCACCAGCGCATTCAGCAAGCTCGACTTGCCCACATTCGACCGCCCCAGAAACGCAATCTCCGGCGCCCCTGGTGCAGGAAACTGCGCCGCCGACAAGGCCGACAGCAAAAATTCCGTCGTATACCGCATCTATCTAGGATACCGGCCCAACCGCAGCCGCCCGCACTGACCCCCAATCAGGCACGCAACCCCCATGCCCCATCCTTCGGGCGCTCTCTGCCCGAAGGGTGGGAAAGCACAAACTCCACCAGTCACGAATGGGATCCCAAACAGCCGGGTGCCCCAGGTCTCGTTTCTGAGACCTGGGAAAGCACGCCCCCCACCCCGCCACCAACCAGCTAGAAGCTAGAAGCTGCAATCCGCGGCAGCCTCCAAGCCAGCAACCCTCCGCGCAGAATCATGAAGCAGCAGAACGCGCACCACAGCCCGTTGTTGCCCATCACCCGCTCCAGCCCAATCGCCAGCACCAGGAACCCCGCCAGCGCAATCACCATGCTGTCGCGCAGCTCCCGCGCCCGCGTCGCGCCAATGAACACTCCGTCCATCTGGTACCCCCACACTGAAACCAGCGGCAGCGCCATCGCCCACGGCAAAAACCGCATCGCCGTCTGCCGCAC
>JBAUCP010000591.1:0-1547 GCA_049677625.1 Occallatibacter sp.
GATATGAGCTGAGATGCAGATGTCTTTGTTGAGCATTTTCGCGGCTTGCTCGGCGGTGACACATTGCTTTGGTGCGCTGGCGCTGGCGTGGACCGATAGCGATGCGGCCACGACGGCGAGCCAAACCTGCCTACGCAGAGACATGGCCAATATCTTACCGCGCGCCGACCAACTCTTCGTTCTTGGCGCTTTGGCCGTAGTGGCTCTCCACGTAGTTGTCCAGGATCTGCTTGAACTCGGCGACGATGGTGTCGCCGCGCAGCGTGGTCGAGAGCTTGCCGTCGATGTAGACCGGCGCAACGGGATCTTCAAAGGTTCCCGGCAGGCTGATGCCGAGATTCGCGTGTTTTGATTCGCCGGGGCCGTTGACTACGCAGCCCATCACGGCCAGCTTGAGCTCCTCCACGCCGGGATAGCGCTTGCGCCACTCAGGCATGGACGTGCGCAGGTAGCTCTGAATCTGCTCGGCCAGTTCCTGGAAATATGTGCTCGTTGTCCGGCCGCATCCGGGGCAGCTTGTGACCTGCGGCATGAAGCTGCGGATGGAGAGCGACTGCAGAATCTGCTGCGCGGCCTGCACTTCTTCGGTGCGGTCGCCGTTGGGCTTAGGCGTGAGGCTCACGCGAATGGTGTCGCCAATGCCCTGGAGCAGCAGCGGCGCCAGGCCGGCCGTGGAGGCGATGAGCCCCTTCGAGCCCATGCCGGCTTCGGTGAGGCCGAGGTGAAGCGAGTAGTCGCAGCGCGCGGCCAGGCTGGTGTAGACGTCAATGAGGTCGCGGACGCCGCTCACCTTGGCCGAGAGAATGATCATGTCGTGGCCCAGGCCGTAGCGCTCGGCGGCCTTGGCGGAGTCAAGCGCGCTCACCACCATGGCTTCCATCATCACGTCGCGCGCGGGCTCGGGCTCGGCCTTCTTGCTGTTCTCGTCCATCATGCGCGTCAGCAGCGCCTGATCGAGCGAGCCCCAGTTCACGCCGATGCGCACCGGCTTGTGATTCTCGACCGCGCACTCGACCATGGTGCGGAAGTTGTCATCGTTCTTGCGGCCAACGGAGACATTGCCGGGATTGATGCGGTACTTGGCGAGAGCGCGCGCGGTTGCAGGATACTTCTTCAGGAGCAGGTGGCCGTTGTAGTGGAAGTCGCCGATGATGGGCACGCGGATGCCGCGCTTGTCGAGACCCTCCACGATGTGCGGAACGGCCGCCGCGGCTTCTTCGTTGTTCACGGTGACGCGCACCAGCTCCGAGCCTGCGGCCGCGAGGGCTGCAACCTGCTCGATGGTGCCGGCAATGTCTGCCGTGTCGGTGTTGGTCATCGACTGCACGACGACCGGGACTTCCCAGCCAACGCGAACCTGGCCGATTTTGACTGTGGGTGTTTTCCTGCGCTGAATCTCCGCCATGGTTCTAGTTTACCCGGAGTTCGGCTTGGCGGGTTGACTGCGAAGGGACCGGCTCGGCGAGCAAGTTGGGTGTGTTTTTGGCGCGAAAGTGGGAAATCGATGCGGGAATTGCAGGGTTTTGTGGGGGAAATGAGCGTTATGA
>JBAUCP010000592.1:0-3666 GCA_049677625.1 Occallatibacter sp.
GTCGTAGACCTGGAATGCACGGCTTTTTGTCTGTTGCTCACGTGCGAAGATCACGCTACCCGACCTACTGTCCTGTCTCCGAAGTTCGCCTCATCAATGCGTTGTCATCCTGAGCGAAGTCGAAGGACCTGCTTTTGGGACGACTGATTTATCGATGAACTTCGGAGGCACCACACCAGGCAGTGTTTGATGAATCGAATTTGTTGGATCATGCGGACGAAAAGCGTACCTCAGGGGCTAAAGCCCTTACTTATTTGTGGCATTTTCGGCACGGCTAAAGTCGTGCCCTTTCAATGCCCGATTTATGCAACCGGTTCTAACCTTTGCGCGGCAGGCGCACTTCAATCTGCACGCCTTTGCCGATTCCGGTGGTCAGCTTGAACTTTCCGCCGGAGCGCTCGATGCGCTCCCTCATGCCGCGCAGCCCGAAATGATGGCCGTTTTGTTGCGCGGCCTGCTGCGGATCGAAGCCGCAGCCGTCGTCGTCGAGCGACAATATAAGTTCACGGCTCATGTAGGTAAGCGTGACTTGAACGCGCGCCGGATGACCGTGCAGCGCGGCGTTGAAGATGCCTTCGCGCGTCACCATCAGCAGATCGTGCGCCACCGGATGACTGACGCCGAAGGGAGTTCCGTGCGTCGAGTAGTCGATGGGCAGATGAAACTCGCCGCTGACCTGGCTGGTCATGCTTTCAAGCTTTTCGCCCAGCCGTCCGGCATCGCCATCCGTCTGGCGAAGGTTCCATATTGCGTCGCGGGCTTCGTCAATGGTGGTGCGCAACTGGAGGCGAGCAAAATCCATGAGGCCGGTCTCTCCAACATCTCCTGGGCCATTCTTTGAGCCGTCCATCGAGAGCGCTTCAAGCAGCGCGGAGACGCCGGTGCAGCCCTGAATCACGGTGTCGTGCATTTCGCGCGCAAGCCGGCTGCGCTCCTCGAGAACCGCTTCGAACTTGGCGCGCACATGGCGCACCCGATACTGGTAGGCGCCGTAGATGAGCAGCGCGACAAGCGCCGCGCACAGTGCAGTGAACCACCAGGTGCGATAGAAGTACGGCAGCTTGACCACGTCGAGGTAAGCCTCAGAGACCGCGCTGGGGTTGTCCAGCTCGAAGGTCTCCACGCGGAAGCGGAAATGGCCGGCGGGAAGATTGGTGTAGTCGGCGGTGCGCGCCAGCGTGGTTGGGCTCCAGACTTTCTCGAAGCCGTCGAGCAGATAGCGGAAGCGCAACCCGCCCTGGGACCGAAGCTGGATGGGCGTGTAGGCAAACTCCAGGCGGCTGACGCCGGGTGCGAGCACGATGGGATCGGCGAGCGGAACCGTCAGGCCGTCCGCGAGCACTGACTGAATGCGAAAAGGCGGCGGAGGCAGCGGCGCCTGCCGCGCGTGAGGAATGTGGAGTGGACCGAGATTGCTCGGGAACCAGACGTCCCCCTCGGCGGTGATGCAGCCCGAGGGCTGCGTGCCTCCGTAGATCTCGGTGTTGGCCGCCATGTCCGTGGTGGAGTAGAAGGTGAGCGCGAAGTGGCGCGGGAACGAGTCGGCCTGCGCGTCGAGCTCATGGCGGTTGAGCAGCGAGACGCCGTTGGGGCCGCTCATCCACAGGTGTCCGGCGTTGTCTTCGAGTATCTGATAGATGGCGTTGCTGGCCAGACCGTCTTCCGCGGTGAAGTGCGCGAGCTCGCCGTCTCGATAGCGGAACAGGCCGCTGTTGCGCGTGCCAAACCAGAGGCCGCCGTCGGAGTCCTCGTGAATGGCCCAGATCTTCATCCGCGCCAGCGCGGTGGTGGCTGCGTCGCTCTGGAATGCGCCGCCGTGCATGTGGCTCAGGCCGCCATCGGTGCCGATCCACAGATCGCCGCGGCGGTCAACAAGCAGACTGCGGGTGCTGAAGTAGGCCAGGCCGTCGCGCATCTGGTAGCTCACGATGCGCGCATGCGCGCCGCCGGTCATGACGTGGCTGATGCCCTCGTCGGCAGCCACCCACATGCTCCCGTCGCGGTCCTGGGCCATGGCGCGCACAAAGTTGTTCGAGAGTCCGTCGCGCGTAGTCAGGTGCAGGGCGCTTCCCATTGCGACGCGGTACAGTCCGTCTCCGTCTGTTCCCACCCACAGCGCGCCCGACCGGTCGCGGTAGACGCTGCGCACGTGCACGCCCGCCAGGCCGGGAAGTGTGCGCGGCGTTACGGTTCCGTCGGTCATCTGGAACAGCAGCGTTGAGGCAATCCAGAAGCTTCCATCGCGGTCCTGGCTGATGGTTCCGAAATCGGCGTCGTTGGCCTGGGGCAGCGAAACCACGCTCACCTGCGCGCGGGTGAGGCGCAGCATTCCCGCCTGGGTGCCGATCCAGAAGTTCTTTTCCCGGTCTTCAAAGAAATTCAGCACCGTGTTGCTGGGCAGTGAAGCGGGCTCGGTGATTTGCGTCAGCGCGCCGTCACGATACTCGAAGGCTCCGTCGCCGATGGTGCCGATCCACAGCACTCCGTCTGAGGCCTGCAGCAGAACGCGCACCGTGCCGGCGATGCCGCTCACGCGCTCAAAGGCGCTGCGGCCGGGCAGCATCCGGTTCAATCCGGAGACGGTGCCCACCCACATGGAGCCGTCGGCCGTCTGGATGATCGATTTGACGCGATTCTGGCTGGCTTCTCCGGGCAGGGTGTACTCGGTGGCCTTGGCGCCGTCCAGGCAGAGCAGTTTCGATCCGCCCGCCCACAGGCGTCCCGCGCGGTCGAGGTAGACGGAGTGAACGGCGAGCGCGGGAATGCCGTTGGCTCCGTCGACGCGCACAAAGCGGTCGCCTTCAAGCCGCAGCAGTCCGTTGTCTGTGCCCACCCAGATCGTGCCGTGCGCATCTTCGGCCAGCTTGCGGACAAAGTCGTTGCTCAGGCCCTCGCGCGTTGTCCAGGAACGGAATTGGCCATGCGCATAACGCGCCAGGCCGCCGCCTTCGGTGCCGATCCAGAGCGTGCCATCGCGCGAGACCATGAGGCAAAAGACGCTGTTCTCACGCAGGGCCGGCGTGTTCTGCCGGTCGAAGACCGTGAACTGAGCGCCGTCAAAGCGCACTAGGCCGCCGGTGGTCCCGACCCAGAGATAGCCGTCAGGGGTCTGCGCGAAGGCCTGCACGGTTTGCTCGGGCAGGCCGTCCGCGGTGTGCCACACGCGCCGCGTGTAGCCGGCAAGACTGTCGGCGCACGCGGCCGCGCAAGCCGCGCAGATCAGCAGCCAAAGGGCAAACATGCGGATGCTTTGCATGGCGGCGCTCAGTATACCGCGCGCCTCATGCTGCTGCGCCGGAAATATCGCGCCGATCCGACTTTCGACGGATTCCAAAGGCGAGCTGCGGGAATAGAGTGATCTTTTCTCGATGCGGCGGAGCTGCGCTTCCAGCAAGAAGATCCGCGCGGAGTTATCTCAAAATGTCTTCCTATTTACGGCCGCTTGTCTTACGGCCGCTTGCCGAGCGGTCACGGGTCTCGAAGTTGGCAATACAGGTTTTATCGGGCGCTCTGCTGCTTGCCTGCATCGGCTCGGCGGCGTCATTGCGCGCCCAAAGCGGAACGCCGATCCACATCGATGCCAGCGCTCCTTTTACCGAACCCGGCCCCGCCTTGTATGAGGAAGGGACGGCGGCGTCGCCCACGGGCGGCACGCTGGGGGTGAAC
>JBAUCP010000593.1:0-2853 GCA_049677625.1 Occallatibacter sp.
CTGCTGAAGTATATGAGCCGGCCGCTGCACTTCTTTGGCGGCTTTGGCGCGCTCGGCATCCTGGGCGGCACGTTCATGGCCTTCATCCTGCTGGGAATGAAGATTCTGAATCCCGGCATGGACGTAATGCGCCATCACGGGCCCATGTTTGTAGTTGGCTCGGTACTCATCGTCTCCGGCATTCAGATGCTGGCCATCGGCCTGCTCGGCGAGCTGCAGGTGCGCCATTACTACACCGGCCAGCATCCGGCCTCCTATGCCGTCGACCGCCTGGTGCGCCTGGCCTCGCCCGACGAGCAGAGCCTGCTGTCGGAGCGGCAGGACGGGAACTTCTAAAAGCAGGGAATAGGGATTAGGGAACAGGGCGGCAAGCTCTGTTTCACTTGCTGTGAGTCCTGGCTTGCACATGGTCCTCTCAATGAGGCAATACCCATTGCCGCGGCATCAAGGTTTCCTATTCCCTGTTCCCTAATCCCTATTCCCTGTTTTCTTCGCCTCTTGCAGCCATCCACCCTCAGGGTTCATCCTTAACCCTGATATGAAAGCCATCCAGATTCGCGAGACGGGCGGTCCTGAGGTCCTTGAGCTCGTCGAGCTGCCAATTCCGCAGCCGGGGCCCGGCCAGGTGCTCATGCGCGTGGAATCTACGGGCCTCAACTTCATCGAAATTTATTTTCGCAAGGGGATCTACAAGGCTGCGCTGCCGCTCACGCCGGGCAGTGAAGCCGCGGGCACAGTGGAAGAGCTGGGCCCTGGCGTGACGGGCTTCGCTGCCGGCGATGCGGTCGCCTCGACCAGTGTGCTGGGCAGCTATGCCGAGTATGCGCTGGTTCCGGCTGCGCAACTGGTCAAGACGCCCGCCGCGCTGGCGCCCGAAAAGGCCGCCGCCGCGATGCTGCAGGGCATGACGGCGCACTATCTGGTCTACTCCACTTATCTGCTCAAGGCCGGAGACACGGCGCTGATTCACGCCGGGGCCGGCGGCGTGGGCCTGCTGCTTACGCAGATGGCCGCGCGGCTGGGCGCGCGGGTGCTTACTACTGTGTCCACGCCGGCCAAGGCCGAGCTCTCGCGTGAGGCCGGCGCATCGGACGTGATTCTCTACAACGACCAGGATTTTGAAGTCGAGGTCAAGCGGCTCACAAACGGCAAGGGCGTAGACGTGGTCTACGACTCGGTAGGCAAGACGACCTTCGAGAAGAGCCTCAACTGCCTGCGTCCGCGCGGACTGCTTGCGCTGTTCGGCGCATCGAGCGGGCCGGTTCCACCCTTCGATCTGATCCAGCTCAGCAGCAAGGGCTCGCTGTTCGTCACGCGGCCCACTTTGTGGCACCACATTGCCACACGCGCCGAGCTTGAATGGCGCTCCGGCGACGTGCTCGCGTGGGCCGCGAATGGCGAGCTGAAGCTGCGTACCGAGCATATTTACCCGCTGGCCAATGCCGCGCAGGCGCAGATCGATATGGAGGCGCGCCAGACGACGGGAAAGATCTTGCTGGTGCCGTAAAGCAGCTTTCAGTTGTCAGCTATCAGTTGTCAGTTTCCGGATCGCGAATCCGCTGGCGCTGTAAGCTGGCCGCTGAAAGCTGAAAGCTGGGCAACAATGTCTTCCATCTCCATCTCGCCTACCGATCGCGTCTTCGTCCTCACCGGCGCGGGCATCAGCGCAGAGAGCGGGCTGCCTACGTTTCGCGACTCGGATGGTTTATGGGAAGGCTATCGCATCGAGGATGTGTGCACGCCCGAGGCCTGGCAGCGCAATCCCGCGGGCGTGTGGTCGTTCTACTCCGCGCGCCGCGCCGCCGCGCACAGGGCCAACCCCAACCCCGGCCACATCGCGCTCGCGGAGCTTGAGTCCGAGCTGGAAGGCCGCTTCTTTCTCTGCACCCAGAATGTGGACGACCTGCATGAGCGCGCCGGCTCTGTGAATCTTCTTCACATGCACGGCGAGCTGGCCAAATCGCGCTGCGAGCACGACTGCGGCGCGCCTCCGGTGGAAGACCGCGCCGTCTACGCGAGCCTGGCCGGCGTGGCCCGCTGCGCATGCGGAGGCCTTCTGCGCCCGCACATCGTTTTCTTCGGCGAGATTCCACTCGGAATGGACCGCATTCAGCGCGAGATCATGCGCGCCACGCTGATGGTGGTTGTGGGCACTTCCGGTTCCGTCTACCCAGCCGCGAACTTTGTTCATTGGGCGCGGCAGAACGGCGCGCGGACCGTCTACATCGGTCCGGAGGCGCCGCTGAATGCTGCCGCGTTTACGCATGTTGTGGAAGGCAAAGCCGGCGAAGTGCTGCCGGGGTTGTTTCAGGTTCAGGAGTAACGCCTTATCTCTGCGCGGAAGCAGGGTCGAATACCGAATCTTCGTTGATCTCCCCGTGTGCCTCCGCTCCACCGGTGGGAAGAATAATCCCTTCGGCTTCGCGATCGAGCAGCGCCCGCTTCGGAACCTGGATCAGGTCCTGGTTATGCGCAGCGCGCTGAACTTCGGCCTGCGCCCGCCACAGCTTGCTTCGAGTCGTTTGCATTTGTCTCCACTCCGTTCTTTTCCTGGCATTCCGGCTACAGTTGCCGTGGATTTTCATCTTAGGCCACTTGAAGAATTAATCTGCAAATCCGGTGAGCCGGCGATGAGAGTGTTGTTCTCCCATCCTTGCGCCACAAAAAGACGCAAGGATGGGGCACGGAGGGTAGCGGCTCAGTTTGAAGAAGACTTTTCCCTCAGAGGCTTCTATGAGACGGCTGGTTGAGTCAAGGTGTTTTTGTTTTTTCCTTCATTGGCATGTTTTTGTTTTTGCGGTTGCTGTTGTTGTTGGGATTCATCTCGGGCTTCTATCCGCACTCGCAGTGAGC
>JBAUCP010000594.1:0-3566 GCA_049677625.1 Occallatibacter sp.
GTTTGACGGCGGTTTTTGCCAATGGCACGGGAGTGATTACGCCGGGGAATCTTGCCGTGACCAGCGGGAAGGCGATGAGCGTTAGCCCGACTGCGACCACGATCTATACGCTTACTGTGACTCCTCCTGCCGGGAGCGCGATTACGCAGACGGCCACCGTGACGGTGGTTCCCGCGCCGGCGATCACCAGTTTTGTGGCCAGTCCGGGGACGATTGCGGCAGGAGGAAGCTCCAGCCTGACGGCGGTTTTTGCCAATGGCACGGGCGTGATTACGCCGGGCAATCTCACCGTGACCAGCGGGACGGCGGTGAGCGTGAGCCCGACTGCGACCACGATCTATACGCTTACCGTGACTCCGCCTGTTGGGACCGCGATCACGCAGACGGTTACGGTGACGGTTACCGCTTCGAATTCAACTTCAATCACCGTGGACCAGTCGAGCAGCGGGCCGGCGGTGACCGACCAGCTTCTGGGAATGAACATGGCCATCTGGTACGACCCAACGACTGCGGCCATTTTGCCCGCATTCCAGACCGCGGGCATCAAGGCGGTTCGCTGGCCGGGCGGATCGGATTCCGATCTCTATCACTGGTCGACGAATACGCTGTGCGATGGCGGCTATGCCGATCCGACTTCCACGTTTGCGAATTTCGTGAACGACATGGTGATTCCAGGCGGACTGGATGTGGCGCTCACGGCAAACTACGGATCGAACGCGGCCTGCACCGGAGGGGGAGATCCGACTGAGGCTGCGGCCTGGGCGGCTGCGGCGGTGACTGACGGCGCCAATGTGAGCCACATTACGGTGGGCAATGAAGTGTACGGAAGCTGGGAGTACGATCTGCATACGAAGCCGAACGACCCCACGACGTACGCTGCCGCCGTGGTGGGAGCCAGCGGTTACTACCAGCTCATCAAGGCGGCCGACCCCAGCGTGCTGGTGGGTGTGGTGGTGGATGCCGATAACTCGACCGGCGGGTGGGACAACATTGTGTTGGCCAATGCCAAGGGGTCGTACGACTTTGTGGAGTATCACTACTATCCTGAGGCTCCGGGCCAGGAGAACGATACCAGCCTGGTGCACCAGTTGGCGCAGGGCTTGACCACGAACATCAACACGGTCAAAGCGGAGCTGGCGAAATGGGGCACTCCCGGCACGCCCATTTACGTGGGCGAGATGGGCTCGGTCTACACCAACCCCGGCAAGCAGTCCACATCCATCACCCAGGCGTTGTTTGCCGGTGAGACGCTGGGCGAGATGATGAACGATGGAGTGTCGCGGGCGACCTGGTGGATCGGCTTCGGGGGCTGCGAAGACTCGGTTTCGGGAACCGGCGCAAACTTCTCCAGCTCGCTCTATGGCTGGCAGAACTTCGGCGGCTACATGGTTTTTTCAGACGGGCTGCCCGATGGGTACGACTGCAACAACGAAACCCTGGCGGCGGGAACTCTGCTTCCCACGGCGCGCGCTTATCAGCTCTTCAGCAACGTGGCCGTAAAGGGCGAAAGCGTGCTGACCGCGACGGTGGCCGGCGACACGACCGACGTGCGCGCGTACGCGGCAACCAATAACGGCGGAACTGCGCTGGTGGTGTTCAACCTGAATGAAACCGTGAGCGAGCCGGTTACGATTACGCTTTCAGGGGAAACCGCTACTGCTGGCGGGACCGTGGAAACTTACAGCAAGGCCATCTACGATCAGTCGCAGAACAACGTCTGGGCCGCGCCCACGACGGTCACTCTTGGCGCGCAGAACCTTCCGCTGACGCTTACGCTGGATCCGTGGAGCATGAACGTGGTGATTCTCAAGTAACCTCGGCGGCCAACTGAGCGCCACTCGTGGTCCGATCAGCATCTAAAATGGCATTATGACTTCGCCTTTATCCACCCGCAAGCGGTCCAAGACGCCGCCTCCCGGCGAAACTGGCCAGGAAGCGCTTTACCTGCGCTCGCTCAGCGATCGCCAGGTGATTGTGACCATCAAGTTACGCGACGGCGAGACGGTGCGCGGCTGGATCGAGTACTTTGACGACGCCATGCTGCGCCTGACCCGCGACGGCCAGCCGAACCTTTTCATTTACAAGAGCCAGATTCGCACCATCAGCGAGGCCGGCCGGCGGCGTAACCCGCGCAACGCGGCCAACGTTGCGTCCGCAGGGAACGGGGAGATTTCTTGAGCGCGACCGGCAGTGCGGAATCAACTGAGGCAAAGAAACTGGTCTTTGTTCCCAAAGCCGCCGAGATTGCGCGCGAGGGCGGCGCGCGGCTGCGCGAGTTTCTGGCCGCCGGCGTTGAGACCGAGTACAAGGGCGACGTGGACCTGGTCACGGTAGCCGACCGGACGGTGGAAAAGCTGATCCACACCCGGCTGGGCGAGGCGTTTCCGGAGCACGGGATTTACGGCGAAGAGGGAACCCGGGAGCGGCTTGATTCCGAGTACCGCTGGTATGTGGACCCGTTGGACGGGACCACCAATTTTGCGCACGGGTTTCCGCAGTTCTGTGTGTCGATGGGGCTGGAGCACCGGCCGGCGGGAACGAAGACTGAGGACGACGGAACGCTGGTGGCGGCGGTGATCTACGACCCCACGCGCGACGAGTTGTTTACCGCCGAGCGCGGCAGCGGCGCATGGCTCAACGGCCGGCCAATCCACGTTTCGCGGACGGCCGTGCTGGCTGAAGCGCTGCTGGCCACCGGCTTTCCCAGCCGCAAGCGTCACGCCAGCCCCAACGTACACTTTTACCAGGAGTTCACGCTGCGTTCGCATGGGGTGCGGCGGGCGGGGTCGGCCGCGCTGGACCTGGCGTATGTGGCCTGCGGGCGCATGGACGCATTCTGGGAGTTCAACCTGAACCCGTGGGATACGGCTGCGGGGATTTTGCTGGTGACCGAGGCCGGTGGCCGCGTGACCAGCTTTGCCGGCGCGCCGTACCGGCTCGATAGCCGCGAGATTCTGGCCACCAATGGCCTGATCGGCGATGAGCTGCTCAAACTCTTCGAGGACATGTTCGCCGGGCGCAACCTGACGCCCATCCCCACGCCGGCGGAGTTTGCCCGGGCGCGCGAAGCCAGGAAAACGTAACCCTGCGGATTCCCGCATCGCAAAACCGGCCCGTGGGAATTGAGCCCGGCCGCTGGTGTGTTGTGCTACTATCAGCGTCGTGAAGTAAGACTTTTCCGGAGAATCAAGATGGCATACGTGATTGCAGAACCCTGTATCGGCACCAAGGACACCGCCTGCGTAGATGCGTGCCCTGTCGATTGCATCCACCCCAAAAAGGACGAAGACGGCTTCGCCGAGTCGGACCAGTTGTTCATCGATCCGGTCGAGTGCATCGACTGCGGCGCATGCGTTCCGGCCTGCCCGGTGTCGGCCATCTTTGCGCTGGACGACCTGCCGGAGAAGTGGGCGCATTTCACAGAGAAAAACGCCGCGCACTTCGGGCGGTAAGACGAGCGGCGGGCTCGCCCAAGTTCAGAAGCTCAAAACGCGCATCCCGCGCCAGCGGGATGCGCGTTTGTGTTTGTGCGATAGATTGTGCTCAGGTGAGAAGTTCCATTCCGG
>JBAUCP010000595.1:0-2090 GCA_049677625.1 Occallatibacter sp.
AGTCTGCATTGCAATGCTTACGAGCCTGCTGAGCTGAAGCAGCGGCAAAAGCTATCCGGCCGAACCTCGAATGCGGCGTCCCGGCTTCCAGACCGATCGGGAAGCTGAAACCAATGAACCCCTAACCTCAAAGAATGGAGCAAAGCAATGCGCAAGAGCCCTTGGATTCTCGTGATTGCCACCTTTCTTGGCCTGGGATCGATGTCAGCCCGGGCTGCAGTGCCGGCCTATGACGCCCTCTATGTCTTCGGCGACAGTTACTGCGATGTCGGCAACATCTTCGCGGCTACAGGCGGAGCGGAGCCAGCTGCTCCTTATTACAATGGCCGGTTCTCGAACGGTCCAATCTGGCTGGATCATGTGGCCGGCTTTCTGCGCGTGCCGTTTACCGCGTCGCTGCTGGGAGGGACGGACTACGCTTTCGGCGGGGCCTGGGTGACGGCTCCTCAGCCCATTCCGGGAGGCACCATCCCCAGTGTTCCGGAGCAAGTGGAGATGTACCTGAGCCAGCATGGAGGCAAGGCAGACCCGAATGCTCTTTATATTTTGGAGGGCGGCGGGAATGACATCCTGGGAACTACCTCCGGCGACCCCGATGCATTGGGCCACGAGATCGCGATAGGCATTGCGGACAGTGAACGTATGTTGCGGCAGGCCGGCGCAAGACATTTCGTGATTCCCGATCTCTTCAACGTGGGCCTATTGCCCGCCGCGGAAGGCAATACCGCGTTTGCAGCGGCGGCCAGCGAAGCGACCAACGCGTGGGTCGATCAACTTCTGGCCTACGAGCAGCTCCTTGAGGGCATCCATATCACCCGCATGGATGTGTTCAGCCTGTTGAACGCGGTTGAAACGGATCCCACCCACTTTGGATTCACCGATGTGACCGATCCCTGTTTAACCACTGTCGTCTGCGCTGACCCGGATCACACTTTCTTCTGGGACACTCACCACCCGACAGAGTTTGGACACGCTTTCTTTGCGGTGACGCTTGAAAATGCGCTGGCACACGAGAGCAGGTAAGCGCTCGCTCACCGCGCACAAGAGTCCATGTCTTGAGCGATTGGCCGGATTCTCGACCCGCAGAGTCCGGCCTGTCCAATATCTGCAAAGTTGGTCTGGAAAGTTGATCTGGAAAGTTGGTATGAGGCAATCGATGACTCTCACATATCGCAGAATTCTCGCCCAGATTGTTGCTTGCACATTCGCCGCGATCACGGCTGCGCCGGTTAGCGCACAAAGCGCCCAGCCGTCCCCCGGATCGTTCACCGCCGATGACCATGCCATTACAGGCTGCGCAGTGATCGTTCCTAACGCTCTCCAATTGCGGAGCCAGGATGATGGGAGGACCTACGACCTGGTGGGGAAACTTGCCGGCATCAAGCCGGGAGAGCGCGTTCGCGTGGTTGGCTGGAAGCCAAAGAAGACTGCCGATGCTCCGCGGCTGTTTCTCGTAGAGAAGGTGTCACAAAGCTTTGGCGCGTGCATGGCTGAAGCCGCCAAGCCGTGTAGCGGCATTCGAGCCGAGCCGGGAAGGATGTTTTATTGAGACGGCTTTACGGATGCGCTGATGGAGCGACATAACCCTCTTCGGCCATCCGCTTGCCCATCTGGGCGTACATCTGCGGTTCGTGCGGTTGCCATGTTGCCAGTCCGTCTACATAACGGTTGTACATGCAGAAGGCCGCCGCGATCAGCACCGTATCGTGAATATCGAGATCCGTGGCTCCATGCTTCCGCGCTTCGTCTACAAGTTCCTTTGTGACCCGTTTGCCATCCATCTGAACCTGTTCTGCGATTGCTAGCAACGCCCTCAGCTTGTCTGAAATCGCCGCGGTCTTATAGTTCCTGCAAACCGAGTCCACGAGACTGGCATCTCCACCGTTCAAATGCGCGGCTGCCGCACCATGACTGGCCTGGCAGAAATAGCAGGTGTTGCGAGAAGACACGAATGACGCAACCAGCTCGCGATCGCGCGAGCTGAAGCCCCGGTTGCCGGAAGTATGCAGTAACACGTGCGCAAGTTCGCGCATGGGCTTGGCGGTTTCAGGACGAAACGCCAGGCCGGCCGTGATTCCGGGCATGTCTTC
>JBAUCP010000596.1:0-9577 GCA_049677625.1 Occallatibacter sp.
GGAAGCCGCGCGCGGCGGCACTCCGCTTACTGAGATTCATCCCCAATTGGCTGACAACAACGGCAGTGGCAATCTGCGCCTGGAACCCTTCACATGGGAGCTGCTCGCCGAGCGCGGCGTTGAAGTTCTGTTCCTCGCCACCCCGCACGAGCAGTCGCGCGAGTGGGTTCCGGTGGCGCTCGAGCGCGGCCTGCGCGTCATTGACCTGAGCGGCGCATGGCGGCTTACCGAGGCGTCGAATCGCGCTGTCTATGCATTTGAAGACGAGGGCTCGGCGCAGGCCGCGGTCACGCAGGCGCAGGCTGTTTACGGCATGCCCGAGCTGCATCGCAGCCAGATCGCGAGCGCAAAGCTCATTGCCAATCCCGGCTGCTACTCGACCTCAGTCATTCTGGCGCTGAAGCCGCTGGTCGCGGCCGGGCTGCTCGACATGAGCGCGGGCATTGTGGCCGACGCCAAGAGCGGCGTAAGCGGAGCCGGCAAGGCGCCCACCGCCAAAACCCACTTCATGTACGCGGCAGACAATCTCTCCGCATACGGCGTCTTCAGCCATCGCCACACCGGCGAGCTGCTGGAGCAGATCGGGATTTCGGCGGGCGAGATCGTCTTCGCGCCGCACCTGCTGCCCATCCCGCGCGGTATATTGTCCACCGTCTACGTCCGCTTCCAGGAAGCGCAGACCCGCGAATCGGTGGCCAAGGTGTATCGGGATTTCTTCGCGGCAAGCCCGATGGTGCGCTTCTACGAGAAGTCGCTGCCGCAGATTCAGTATGTCGTGCGGACCAACTATGCCGATATTGGATTTCAGCTCGACCCGGATGGCCGCCGCGCGGTGATCGTCAGTTGCCTGGACAACCTGTTGAAGGGCGCATCCGGCCAGGCCGTGCAGAACCTGAACGTAGTGCTCGGATGGCCGGAATCGGAAGGCCTTGCATGAAATTCGCTACGGAGGGCCGTGAATGAAGTACGTTGTCAAATTAGGCGGAGCCGGACTCGATACTCCGTCGCTTCTGGATGGCTGCGTACGCGCGATCATCGAACTGGTGCGCGATGGCAACCAGGTGGCCGTGGTGCACGGCGGCGGCATGCAGTTGACCCGCACGCTCAAAGCGCTGGGCAAGCAGAGCGAGTTCATTGACGGACTGCGCGTGACCGACGCCGAAACCCGTGACGTGGCGCTGATGGTGTTTGCCGGCAAAGTGAACAAGAGCCTGGTGGCGGCCCTTGGCGCTCAGGGCCAGCCCGCCGTTGGACTCTCCGGCGGCGACGGATTGCTCTTCCGCGCGCGCAAGAAGCGCACCGTGCCCGATCTCGGCTACGTGGGCGAGATTGCCGCCAGCGATCCGCGCTGGATTGAGGCCATCTGGCAGTTGAACGGTGTGCCCGTGCTCTGCTCCATGGCGCTCGGATTTGATGGCGAGTTTTACAACATCAACGCCGATGAGATGGCCGCGGCCTGCGCCATCGCCTGCCGCGCCGATGCGCTGGTCTTTCTTACCGACGTTCCCGGCGTCAAAGGAGCGGACGGCGAAGTGTTGCGATGGCTGTCCATCGATCAGATTGCGGAGATGGCCAGAAGCGCGGTGATCTCCGGCGGCATGCTGCCTAAACTGGCCGCCTGCCGCGAGGCGCTTTTGAACGGCGTAAAGCGCGTGAGGATTCTGCCCGCCGAGGCTGCCGGATCGTTACCCGACCTGTGCAGCTCGCGCGTGGCCCATGGAACGGAAGTGATGGTCGCCTGAGGAGGAAGAAATTGACCAAACTGGATCAGATTCGCGCCGCGGAGTCGCGGCTCCTGCTTTCCACTTACGAGCGGAACCCCATCCTCTTTGTAAAAGGTGAAGGCGTTCACATTATCGCTGAGCAGGGCGAGCGCTATCTCGATCTGCTCAGCGGCATCGGCGTGAATGCGCTCGGCTACGGCAGCCCGGTGATCGAAGACGCCATCGCCAAACAGAGCCGCGCGCTCATTCACACCTCGAACCTCTACTATCACGAGGGCCAGGCAGAGCTCGCGCTGCGGCTCACTGAGCGCACCGGCCTCGATCGCTGCTTCTTCTCGAACACCGGCACCGAAGCCTGGGAAGGCGCGCTCAAGCTGGCCCGCGCTTACGCCGGACTCAAGCGGAGCGAAGGCGCAAACATCGGCACCAAGTTTCTTGCGCTCGACCAGAGCTTCCACGGCCGCACCTTCGGCTCCATGTCGACCACCTACAAGGCAAAGTACCGCGAGCCCTTCGGCCCCGTGGTTCCCGGCGTGGAGTTTGTCCGCTTCAACGACGTTGCCGATCTGCGCGCAAAGTTTTCGAATGAAGTCTGCGCCATCCTGGTCGAAGCCATCCAGGGTGAAGGCGGAATCCGCCCGCTCACCCAGGAGTTCTTCGCCGAGGCCCGCGCGCTCGCCAACTCAACCGGCGCGCTGCTCATCGCGGACGAGATTCAGGCCGGCATGGGCCGCACCGGCAAGTGGTGCGCCTATCAGCACTACGGCATTCAGCCCGATATCACCACGCTGGCCAAGCCCTTAGCAGGGGGCATTCCGCTTGGAGCGGTTCTTTGCACCGAGGAGGTCGCGCGCGCGATTCACGCCGGCATGCACGGCACCACCTTCGGCGGCGGGCCGCTGGCCTGCGCCGTGGCCATCGCGGTGATTGACGCAATCGAGAAGGACCATCTCCTGGCCCACGCCACCGAAGTGGGCGACTACTTCCAGGCGCAGTTGCGCGCGCTGGCTGCGCGCCATGAGGCGATCGTCGACGTGCGCGGCAAAGGCCTCATGCTGGCCGCCGAGCTTGACTCGGCTGAGCTGGCCAAGCTGGTTGTTGCCGAGATGCTCAAGCGCCGCATCCTCATCAACTGCACCAGCGACACGGTGCTACGTTTCCTGCCGCCGTACATTGTCGAACGCGGGCATGTGGATGCGGCCATCGAGGCGCTCGACCAGATTCTCACCGAACACACCGCACACGCTGCGGCACTCTCCGCGGGAGGACATCAACGTGGCTAGCAAAGCAACCATCGACCCAATTATTGCCCGGCCCGCGCCGGCGGTCCCTGTACAGAAAGACCCCGACATACTGGCAGCAGCGGCGCGGCTGGCCGGAGAAGACATGTGTTCCATCGCCGACCTCTCCAGCGCCGAGGTGCGCGCTATCCTCAAGCTCGGCCACGACGTGAAGCGCAATCCGGGCGAGTACCGCCGCGCGCTCGACGCCAAGCAGATGGTGCTGATGTTTGAGAAAGCCAGTCTGCGCACGCGCCTGAGCTTTGAAACCGGCATCAACACCATGGGCGGCAACGCCATCTTCGTTGATCAGACCAACTCGCCGCTCGGCGAGCGCGAAGCCATCGCCGACGTGGCGCGCAATGTGGAGCGCTGGGTCGACATCATCGTGCTGCGCACCTACGCGCACGACACGATCACCGAGATGGCCGCCAACTCGCGCGTGCCCGTGGTCAATGCGCTCTCTGACTTCGAGCACCCCTGCCAGGCTCTGGCCGACTTCATGACGCTCGAAGAGCACTTCGGTTCCGTTGCCGGCATGAACTTCACGTATGTGGGCGACGGCAACAACGTCTGCCACTCGCTGATGCTGACCGGCGCGCAACTTGGCGCCAATGTGACCGTCGCCACACCGCGCGGCTACTCGCCGGACATCGAGATCGTCACCCTGGCCCGCGAGATGGCGCAGGCCAATGGCTGCGAGGTTAACCTGACGCAGGACCCGCAGGCCGCGGCCACGGGTGCCGACGCCGTCTACACGGACGTGTGCGTGAGCATGGGCTTCGAGCACGAGTCCGCCAAACGCGCGCCCATCTTCCGGCCGTTCCAGGTAAACGAGGCGCTGATGCAGAAGGCCGCCGGCCACGCGGTTTTCATGCACTGCCTGCCTGCGCGCCGCAACGCTGAAGTAACGGACGCGGTGCTCGACAGCCCGCAATCCATCGTCTTCGACCAGGCCGAAAACCGCATGCACACGCAGAAAGCTTTGCTGCTGCTGCTGCTCGGCGGCCTGGCCAACACCACGCGTTTTCAGGAGTCGGTTGCCGGCTAGTACCGCGACCTGGTGAATTTGTAATTGTGCCCATGAATTTGGGTGCCCCAGGTCTCGCTTTTGAGACCTGGGAAACCACAAATCTAAACGGTTCTGGTACCGGCAACTGCAAAATCGAAAACCGATCACTGACAACTGAGTGCTGTTTCAGGAGACATCGTGGCAAAGAAAGAGGCAACGAAGTGAAGATGTGGTCCGGGCGGTTTCGTGAACCGCTCGATGCAGAGTTCGAAGCCTGGCAGCGGTCGATCGTGTTCGACTGGCGGCTTCTCGAAGAAGAGATTGCAGCCAGCAAGGCGCACGCGTCGGCTCTGTTCGCCGCAGGCGTGCTGACCGAGAGTGAAACAACGGAGTTGCGTGGAGCATTGGATTCGATCGCCGTCGAGTTCGCCGCAGACGCGGACAAGGCCCGCGTGCGCGATCATGACTCGGCCGAAGACATCCACCACTTCGTCGAGATCAAATTGATCGAACGCGTCGGCGCGCTGGGCCGCAAGCTCCACACCGGCCGCAGCCGCAACGAGCAGATTGCGACCGATCTGCGCCTCTACGTGCGCAAGCAGGCCGGGCTTGCAGTGGACCGCCTGGTTGCATGGGCTACCGCTCTCCATGATCAGGCGCGCATCGCCGGCGATGCCGTGATGCCCAGCTACACGCATCTGCAGCGCGCCGAGCCCGTGCTGGTTGCGCACTGGCTTCTGGCTTACGTGGAGATGGCGCTGCGCGACGCCGACCGGCTGCGCGATTGCATCACGCGGCTCAACTACTGCCCGCTCGGCTCGGGCGCAGTGGCCGGTGCGACGCTTGCGCTCGACCGCTCGATTGCAGCAAGCGAACTCGGCTTTACCGCGCCCACGGCTAATTCGATGGATGCAACCAGCGACCGCGACTTCATCCTCGAGTATCTGCAGGCGTTGACCTTTGTTGGATTGCATCTGAGCCGCTTTGCTGAGGAGATTACGCTCTTCTCCACGGCTGAGTTCGGCTTTGTCCTGCTGCCTGAAGCATTTTCCACGGGATCGAGCGCCATGCCGCAGAAGAAAAATCCCGATCTCACCGAGCTGATTCGCGCCAAGGTCGGGCGCATCCACGGGGCCGCGGAGGCCGTCACGCTGCAGCTCAAGGGCCTGCCTTTGGCCTACAATAAAGACATGCAGGAGACCCAGGAGCCGGCATTCCAGGTTGAATTCGTGCCGGCGATGCTTACGCTGGTTGCGCGCTTCACTTCGGCGCTTCAATTCAATCGTCAGCGAATGAGCGAGGCGGCGCAGTCCGGCTATCTCAACGCCATGGCCGCGGCCACTTATCTTGTGCACAAGGGCGTTCCCTTCCGCACTGCGCATGAAAAGATCGGCAACGCGGTCCGGTTTGCGCTGGAAAAAGGCGTGGAGCTCAACGATCTCACGCTCGATGAGCTGCACCAGTTCGGCCCCGAGTTTGGCGCTGATTTTTATGTCGCTGTTGCTCTCAACGCAACCCTCGACTGCCACGACGTAACCGGCGGAACCGCGCGCGGACGCGTGCGCCAGGCGCTCGACAACGCTGCGCGGCGCATTGCCGCGATGGCGAAATCAAACATTGTGGAGGCTGTCCATGCTGGTGCGTAAAGCGCTGTTGCACGATGCCTCCAATGTGTACGACCTGGTGAACTCGCTCTCTTCCGACGGCACGCTGCTCAAGCGCGCCTTCGCTGAGATCTGCGAAAACATTCGCGACTTCACGGTTGCCGAGTCGGACGGCGGCGTCTTCCTGGGCTGCGGCGCGCTGCACCTCTATGGGCCGCATCTCTCTGAGGTACGCTCCATCGTCGTCAAGCCCGAGGCCAAGGGCCAGGGCGCAGGCGGCGGCATTTTGAGCGCGCTCATTGAAGAAGCCGAGGTGCACGGCATCCAGTCCGTCTGCCTGTTCACGCGCATCCCCGACTTCTTCTTCAAGTACGGATTCCGCGTGGTCGAAGACAAGGCCGAGCTCCCCGACAAGGTCTTCAAGGACTGCCAGAGCTGCCCGCGCCTGCACCGCTGCGACGAAGTCGCCATGGTCCGCGGACGCCTCCCGCGCATCTCCATCCTGGGGCCGCGCCATGAAGCGCAGGAGCTGGTGCGGCTCTCCGGCTGAACAGCCGCCGCCTCATCGGTGCCGCTGCTATACTCCCGCGCGCTTGCGTCCCAGCAAGCCTCGACTTAAGTGCTTCATTCCGTGTAGCACTGTCCCGAATTTCACATCGGGTTATCTTCCTCCGGGCAACCAAGCCCCCACCTCCCGCTTCCAATCGGAAGCGGCGAGAAAGAGCGGTTTCGCGCAAACTGGACCGCTTCGCTGAGGCTGGAAGGATTTTGCTTCCATGCCATGTTCCCGGCGCTCCCCACTCACTCCGCGCCGGAGCAACTCGAGAGAGATTCCAATTGAAAAGAAGAGGTGAAACCCATGAAGAAAATCATGTTTTTGGTTGTTGCGATAATGTGCCTGGCGCCTTTGAGCCGGGCCGACGAAACACAGCAAACAGTGGACGACCGCCTGGCGCACGCTGGAGAAGTGCTGCAGCAGGTCATGGCCACTCCCGATAAAGGCATTCCGCAGGAAGTGATGGACCATGCGAAGTGCGTTGCGGTTGTGCCCCACCTGGTGAAGGGCGGATTTGTCTTTGGAGCCGAGGGTGGCCGCGGCGTGGCGACATGCCGCACCGGGCACGGATGGAGCGCGCCGGCATTCTTCGACGTGGAAGGCGGAAGCTGGGGACTGCAGATCGGTGTGGAAGGCATCGATCTGGTCATGATCATCCAGAATGACAAAGGCATGCAGGAGCTGCTGCAGAGCAAGTTTCAGATCGGCGCCGATGTATCGGCTGCGGCCGGCCCCGTTGGCCGTCATGCCTCAGCAGATACGGATTGGAAACTGAACGCCGAGATCCTCACCTACTCCCGCGCCAGGGGCATCTTTGCCGGACTCACCTTGAACGGAGCCGCGGTGCACCGGGATGACGATGCCATGAAGGCCATCTACGGCCCCGGCGTCTCAACCCACGACGTGCTCTACGGAGCCGTACCGCCCACGCCGGAAGCGGATCCGTTCCTGAGCGCAGTACGCGGCGCACGGGCACAGGCCAGGGCCGCGGCCGGACAATAATAACGGCTCAAGCTGCCCGACTTGCGGAAGCAGGAGTCATTGACGGAAAAGCAGGCGGTTCCACGCTGTGTGAGAATTCTCGACATGGCAATTCACACACGGCGTGGAGCAGCCTGGGCAGTTTTGATCGTTGCACTGTGGTCATTCTCCGGACCCATTCCGGCGCAGCAGCCTGATGCCGCGGCGGTCATTCGCAGCATCGACGCCGCCGTTCGGGCCCGCTATGAAAATGTGCTCGCATTTACAGATATCGAGCACTATGCAATCTTCCGCGGCGAAGACCAGACGCACCCGGTAGCCAAGATGACCGTCAAGGACACCTACCGCAAAAACGTGGGCAAGACCTACACCGTGCTCTCGCAAAGCGGCTCGGCAGTCGTGCAGAAATTCGGATTGAAGCCGCTGCTTGAGAACGAAGAAGCGATCAACCAGCCCGCCCATGTTGCGCAGTCCTGGTTCACTTCAGCCAATTACCAAATGAAGCTCAAGCCCGGCGGCCCGCAGACCTTGAATGGACGAGCCTGTTTTGCGCTCAGCATCAGTCCGGACCGCAGAGCGCCCAACATGATTGAAGGGACTCTGTGGGTGGACGCGCGGGACGGCTCCATCGCGCAGATCGAAGGCGTGGCATCGAAGAGCCCTTCCATCTTTGCCGGAACCACGCACATGATGCGCCGGTACGAGCAGATCGATGGATTTCCAATGGCCACGCACGCGCGGGCCGAGTCAGTCAGCATGCTCTTCGGAAGCACGGTGGTCACTATCGACTATAGCGATTACCATCTTCAGCTCGCGTCGGCCCGATGAGACGCCGCAAAATTTTTCCCGACACACGTCTCAGCGCATATAGTGAGCCAGCTTGATCACGTAAGCGTAGTTGCCTGGCAGACTCTCCGGCAGCGTGATCTTCAGGTTGTCGCCGTCGGCCTTCCACGCGAGCGGCTTCGCATCGCCCAGCATATAAACCTCCAGCAGCGGATGCGAAGGAATGTCTTCCAGGGTCACCGTCTGCGCCTTCGGGCTGCCAAGAATCGTCGCGTAGAGCTCGGCGCCGTTGCGCGTAAAACGCACGTCGTCTCCCTCCACCGAGCGGCCAACCGCGCGGTCCCACGGCTCGGTGCCGTAGATCGCCTCGCCATTCTGCTTGAGCCACGCGCCCAACGCCTTCAGCCGCTCCATCTGCACCGGAGGAATGGTTCCGTCGGCCTCGGGGCCCACGTCCAGCAGCAGGTTTCCATTCTTGCTCACAATGTCCACCAGCAGCGCAATCAGGTCGGCCGGCGCAATCGTCTCCGCCTCGCCCTCGGCGCGGTTGTAGCCGAAGGACCGCCCCAGCCCGCGGCACTCTTCCCACTTCTTCTGGCTTATCTGGTCCAGCTTCTGGTATTCGGGAGAAGTAAAGTCGGCATGCGCAATTCCCAGGCGGTCGTCGATTACGCCATCCGGCACAGCGTTGTAGTAGTCGGCCTCCACCTGCAGCGCGTTGCCTGTCTTCGGCCAGTCGATATCGTTCCAGAGAATCGACGGATGATACCGATTGATGAGCTCGTGAATCTGCGCAAACGCGTAAGCGCCATACGCCTCGCTCTCCGGCTTCACGCTCTGGTAGTCGGCCGCCGTGCGGATCGGCCCCGGCACAAAGGTCCAGTCATACCCGCCGGAGTAATAGAGCCCCATGTGCATGCCCTGCTTGCGCACCGCCGCGGTCAGCTCGCCCACAATGTCGCGCGTGGCGTGTTGCCGATCCGCCGGCAGCGTGGGATTGGGCGTCGAGCTCGGCCACAGCGTAAAGCCCTCGTGATGCTTGCTGGTCAGCACCACGTAGCGCGCGCCGGCCTCGCGAAAGATCGTTGCCCACTGGTCCGGATCCCACTTCTGATTCTCGCGGTTGAAGACCGGCGCAAAGTCGTAGTAGTTGAAGTTCGCGCCGTAGTGCTCGCGATGATAAGCCTGCGTAGGCGAACCATCGATGCGCAACACGTTGTAGTACCACTCCGCATACGGATTGTTGATGATGTAATCGGTCGACTTGAAGTCGTGGTTCGGATGCGACAGCGGCGCCCATCCCGGCACCGAGTAGAGCCCATAGTGAATAAAGATGCCGAGTTTTGCATCGGCATACCACTCCGGCAGCGGATGGTGATTCAGCGAGTCCAGCGTTGCCTCGTAGTGCCGCGGCGCCTGCGCCGCGCAGAGCGAGCAAATCAGTGAAAAAGCCGCCACGGCCAAGCCAGAAACCCCGCGCCTGTAAACGTTACCGGAAACCATCCAGAACCCTCCGCAAGAATGCGTCTTTCAATCCACACCGAATCATAGTCATCCCGGAGAGATCTGCCAATCTTTGGAAATGTCGAGCAGCGAATTACCTCGGCTTCAGATGAGACGACGAGGTTCATATC
>JBAUCP010000597.1:0-2368 GCA_049677625.1 Occallatibacter sp.
GACCAGAAGATCATCGTGGTGCACCGCTCGGATGGCAGCGGCACCAGCTTCATCTTTACCGATTACCTGAGCAAGGTGAGCAAAGAGTGGAACGACGGCCCCGGCAAGGGAACTTCGCTCAACTGGCCGGTGGGCGTGGGCGGCTCGGGTAATGAGGGTGTGGCCGGCCTGGTGCGCCAGTTGCCCGGCGCGGTGGGCTACGTGGAGCTGATCTATGCGCTCCAGAACCACATTGCCTTTGGCGCGATCAAGAACGCGGCGGGCAACTGGGTGAAGGGCTCGATTGACGGCGTGACGGAAGCCGCGGCCAGCGTGAAGGACATGCCGGCTGACTTCCGCATCTCCATCACCAACGCGCCCGGCGCCAACGCTTACCCGATCTCGAGCTTTACCTACCTGCTGATTCCCGCGCATCCCACGGATGCGGCCAAGGAAAAGGTGCTCAAGGACATGCTGAGCTGGATCATCAAGTCCGGCGAGTCGGAGACTACGGCGCTCTCCTACGCTCCACTCCCTCAGAGCGTAGCGGAGAAGGCCCTCAACACCGTCTACTCGTTGCCGTAAACGGCGAAGAGGGTCCGGCGCGGCGCCGGACCCTCTTCGTATTCATAAATACTTTGTCATCTTGAGCGGAGGTCGCGTAGCGGCCGCAGTCGAAGGACCCGCTTTTCGGGGACGCTCCCTCTATGCAATGAACCTCCGCGCGCGCACTACCTTCCCAGGTGCTCGGCAATCAACCGGTCCACGAGCCCAATGAGCGCTTCGCCCGTGCGGGGAAGATAAAACGTCTCCATCTTCGCGTCCGAATCGAGCTTGAAGCTGGTTGAAAGCGCCGAGATCCAGATCTGCCGCACCGGCGTATTGGGCGTGATGACAAACTTGCCCGCCGGCTCTTCGAAGAGCACGTTGAGCACGCCGTTCTGCTCCTCCACCTCAAAGCCGGAGTCGTCTTTCTCCTCGCGCTCGATCAGATGCTTCTTGAGCCCCTCCAGGGCTGCTTCCGCAGAGCGCCGAAACTCCTGTTCATCCTGCATGGAGCCAGTGTAGCAAGGCGGGCTTGCGCGCTCATCGCATTGCGGGTGCTACGCCAGGCAGTTCGCCTGCTACGGAATAGCAATCCGGGCGGGCGCCGGCTATTCGCTGCGAAAAAATCTTTGGAAATCATTAAAGTTCGGCCTCATCCAGCCGATAAGACCGGCAACAGGAGGCCTGTATGGAACTCGGTCCTATTCCTGTTGTTCGCTCTTTCGCCGCGGTCAAGGAGTTGCCCGCCGACTTTCAGCTCTCCGCGGTTCTGGATATCGACGGTCTTGCCCGGTCCAGCGACGGCACGCGTTCCGGCGCGCGCAAAAAGGCCGCCAGCACATCGGCAGACGAGGCCGACGATCTTACCCTTGCCGGCGAATCCCAGCCCACCGACGACCTGCCCTTAGAAATGCCGCAGGGCCAGATCAACTTCTTCGCCTGACGCCCAGCCTTCATTAGAACCCGTCTAAGAACTGGTAGGTCAGGGCTTTAGCGCTGACAATAGCTGCCCTGCGTCAATCTTTTTTCTGTCCGCCATACCAGGGCGATTGAGAGCTGCACAAATAATGTCCGATCGCGAGGTAGCGCCGGCCTCCAGGCCGGCTGTCCCGACGGCGTCCACGCCGGCGGGGAGCGAAGCGTGGGCAGAGTACGGGCCTGGAGGCCAGCACGACAGCCGGTCTGGAGACCGGCGCTCCATCCCACGCGTGCGTCTTCAGGACGAACTTAGAGCGGTTCCACAATTCGTGTGCCCTTTCTGGCGTCGTGCCAGGTGAGTTTTTCTTGAGGAAAAACCCACTCAGCAGTCGCGGCTTCGGGGTATAGCAATTGTGGAACCGCCGTAGCCGAATTGGATATTCGTTTCGCAGCTTGCAATAAAGCCCTTGATTTTACGCGCCTCTGACGGCACGGCTGAAGCCGTGCCCTTTCAAGTCCCGATTGACGCAACCAGCTTTACAGCGTGCGCTTGAAAAGCGGCGTGGCGATGAGCAGCGTGCCGATGCCGAAGATCGAGAGGAATGCCAGATCGCCCCAGATGGCGGTAAAGCCGCCGTCTTTGAGCAGCACCGACTGCAGCCCGTGGATTGCGTAGGTGAAGGGGTCCACAATCGCGATGGCGCGCAGCCAGGGCGGAAACGCAGCGATGGGGTAAATCGCTCCCGAAGGGAAGAACAGCAACGTGTTCAGCACGCCGAACATGGCGCGCGGCACCAGCGGATCGTCTATGCGCACCATCATCAGGAACATCATGCCGTTGAAGGCGATGGCGGTTCCAATGATGAGCGCAAGCGCCTGCAGAAGCTGCATGGGATGAAAGATGGTTCCCAAGCCGGCCATAAGC
>JBAUCP010000598.1:0-1829 GCA_049677625.1 Occallatibacter sp.
CGCAACGCCGCCGCCGGCACGCTGCGCACGCTTGAGCCAAGCATCGTCGCCAATCGCCGCCTCGTCTTCTTCGCTTACTTCCTACTCGTCGAGGGCGAGTACTTCGCCGCTGGCCAGACCGCCACGCTCGATGCGCTCACCGCGCTCGGCTTCCGCGTCAATCCCCACCGCGGCCGCGTCGACTCGGTCGACGACATGGTCAAATTCATTGACAAAGCCGAGAAAGACCGCGCCACGCTCGGCTACGAGATCGATGGCGTAGTCCTCAAAGTGGACGCGCACTCGACCCAGCAGCGCCTGGGCTACACCGGCCGCGCCCCGCGCTGGGCCATCGCCTACAAATTCACCGCGCAATCGGCCATCACCCAGCTTCAGGACATCATGATCACCGTGGGCCGCAGCGGCAAGCTCACGCCCACCGCCATGCTCGCGCCCGTCTTCGTCGGCGGCGTCACCGTGAGCCGCGCCACGCTCCACAACGCCGATTTCATCGAGCGCCTCGGCCTGCTCATCGGCGACTGGGTCAAGGTCGAGCGCGGCGGCGACGTGATTCCCAAAGTTGTTGAAGTTGTCGAAGACAAGGATCACTCGCGCGGGACACACAAATTCTCGTTCCCTTCCGTCTGCCCGGAGTGCGGAAACGCCGTCGTCCGCGAAGAAGGCGAAGCCGACTGGCGCTGCGTCAACGCCGACTGCCCCGCCAAGCTCCGCGAAACCCTGCTCCACTTCGGCAGCCGCGGCGTCATGAACATTGAGGGCCTGGGAGACGCGGCCGTACAGCAGTTGCTCGAGCGCGGCCTGGTCAAGAGCGTCGCCGACCTCTACTCGCTCACTGAAGAGCAGCTCGTCGGCCTCGAGCGCTTCGCTGAAAAATCCGCGCGCACATTGTTGAATGAGATCGAGCGCTCCAAGAAAGCCGGCCTCGCCCGCCTGCTCATGGGCCTCGGCATCCGCTTTGTTGGCGAGCGCACCGCCGAATTGCTGGCGCAGGAGTTCGGCTCCATCGACGCCGTCATGGCCGCAACTGCCGAAGAGTTGGAGCGAGTGGAAGAGGTGGGCCCGCGCATCTCCGAGGCCATCCTCGAATTCTTCTCGCGTCCCGCCAACCGCACCCTCGTTGACAAGCTCAAGCAAGCCGGCGTCGACATGACCGCGGAGAAAAAGCAGCGCTCCACGCAGCTCGCGGGGCTCACCTTCGTGCTCACCGGCACGCTGCCCACGCTCACGCGCGATGACGCCAAACAGAAGATTGAAGCGGCAGGCGGAAAGGTCTCAGGATCTGTAAGTAAGAAAACCAGCTACGTGGTTGCCGGCGAAGAAGCCGGCTCCAAGCTCGACAAAGCAAACGAGCTTAAAATTCCGGTGCTCGACGAGGCCGGTCTGCTGGCTCTGCTTCAGTCTTCGCCGCAAGCGTAAGCGTTGCGTCCTCGTTGCGCTTCGATTTGCTCTGCATCACCCAAGGCAACAGCGCCGCTGAAACCAGCAGCAGATCCATCCACACGGCCATTCTCCCTCTCCTTGCGTCTTCAGATCTATGGTGATTCGCCGCATGCGAACGTTTCAGTTGCGTGATCCGGTGCCCATCGGCACTCGCCGAGCTACAGCGTTTCTCCAGTTGGTGTAGAGCCGGGTGCCCCCTCCTTTGCGCGTCTTCTGCGCAAAGGGTGGGAGAGCACAACTCTCAATCTTGACCGCAAACATTCAAACCGAAAATGCTCTGGCGGCTGCGCATTTGCGCGCAGAGCCTTCGAGCTGCAATCATCGCTGCGATTTGTTTTCGAGGGGGATTCCGGGATGAACAAGAGCGCTGCCCTTGCCGCCGCAGCCGT
>JBAUCP010000599.1:0-3932 GCA_049677625.1 Occallatibacter sp.
CAACCACCCGTGGTCACGAATCCCGCGCCTCCGCCTCCGTCGCCGGCTCCAGAGATTCCAGCCTCGAAAGGAATAACGGCGAAGGGAGCAGTCGCCGAGCGAGTTCAGCCCGACATACTGCCGAGTGCGATCCACTCAATCAATGGCCATGTCGCCGTGGGTATACGCGTCGCCGTTGATCCAGGCGGCAATGTTTCCAACGCTACATTCGCTTCGCAGGGGCCAAGCAGGTACTTTGCCCGGATGGCCCTAGAAGCCGCACAGCGCTGGAAGTTCACGCCTGCGCAAGTGGATGGTCAGGCCGTCTCCAGCGAGTGGATCTTGCATTTTCAATTCACGCCAGCCGGAACCCAGGTCACTCCTGTTGAAACATCTCCCTGAAGCGTGTTCCGTAAGTGGTTCGGCCCGAGACCTGATGCCCCGTGCCCCATCCTTCGCGCTCTTTGCGAAGGGTGGGAAACCACAACTCCACCCCAGCCACTCTCAACCCAGCACGAAGGTGGGAAACCACAAGACTCACCCGAAGGCCCGCCAACCCGCGGCTCCCGGAGATGACAGGTCCGCCGCGTCCGATGCATCATGTTGGTGTGAGTTCGGAGGGAATTGATTCCGATGAACACAGGACTCAAAAGAAACGCAGCGATTTCACGCAGACGATTTCTTCAGACGGGCTCCCTGGCGGCTGCAGGGTGCCCCATCCTTCGCGCTTTTGGCGAAGGGAGGGAGAGCACAACCTCTGACTCGGCGCTGCCGCTCACTGAGTTCGGCTACGGCGACGTGACCATCTCCAGCGATCCCCACGAAGCGCAGCTCATGAACACCCATGAAGTGCTGATGGCGCTGAGCGAGGACAGCCTGTTGAAGCCGTTCCGGCAGATGTCCGGCATGTCCGCGCCCGGCGAAGACCTGGGCGGCTGGTACACCTACAATCCCGACTACGACTATCGCAGCGGCTTCGATACGGGCTTCGCTCCGGCATGCACCTTCGGGCAATGGGTGTCGGCCCTGGCGCGCACCTACGTCATTACGGGAGAAGAGGCCACGCGCGAGAAGGTATTGCGGCTCAACCGTCTTTATGCCCAGACCATCACGCCGGATTTCTACATAAAGAATCGCTTTCCCGCCTACACCTTCGACAAGCTGCTGCTGGGACTGATCGATTCGCACACCTACGTCAACGACCCGCAGGCGCTCGCCATCCTGGAGCAGACCACGAACACCGCGTTGCCGCACCTGCCCGGACACGCAATAGAGCACGACCATCCCTGGCGCGCGGACAAGGACCCCAACGACGCGTCGTGGAACTGGGACGAGTCCTACACCATGCCGGAAAACCTGTTTCTGGCCTACCAGCGCGGCGCAGGCCGGCGCTATTACGACCTTGGCCTCAAATATCTCGATGACAACACATGGTTCGATCCGCTCTCACGCAATGAGAACGTGCTCGCCGGCCGCCATGCGTACAGCTACGTCAACTCGCTCAGTTCGGCCATGATGGCCTACCTGGCAGCGGGCAGCGAAAAGCATCTCCACGCGGCCCGCAACGCCTTTGCCATGCTGGACGCGCAAAGCTACGCCACCGGCGGCTGGGGCCCCGATGAGCAGTTGCGCGCGCCGGGTTCGAGCGACGTCTACAACAGCCTGACCAACACGCACCACAGCTTTGAAACGCCCTGCGGCAGCTACGCGCACTTCAAACTCACGCGCTACTTGCTGCGCGTAACCCGCGATGGCCGCTATGGCGACAGCATGGAACGCACGATGTACAACACCGTGCTGGGAGCCATGCCGCTCCAGGAGAACGGCGAGAACTTCTATTACGCCGACTACAACTTTGACGCTCAGCGCGTCTACAAGCAGGCCCGCTGGGCGTGCTGCTCCGGCACACTGCCGCAGGTGGCCGCCGATTACCGCATCAACACATATCTTCGCGGCCGCCAATCGGTCTACGTCATTCTTTATGTGCCTTCAACGCTGCGCTGGAATGAGAACGGGGCTGCACTCTCGCTCACCCAGCAGGGCGACTATCCCTATGAAGATCGCGTGGCCTTTACGCTCACCAGCTCTCAACCCGCCGAACTCACGCTCCACTTCCGCATTCCAGCGTGGGCGCAGGGAGCGCAGATCTATGTGAACGGCACGCGCTCCGCCGCATCCGCAGTGCCGGGCCAGTTCGCCGCCGTACGCCGTGAATGGAAGACCGGAGACCGCGTGGAACTGGAGCTTCCGCTCAAGATGCGCCTGGAACCAATCGACCCGCAACATGCAGACACGGTAGCCCTGCTCCGCGGCCCGCTGGTGCTGATGGCTGCAAAAGAAAATCAGTCGGCTCCGCTGCCGAGCCTCACCCGGCAGCAGTTGCTGGCCGCGCGCCGCGTAAGCGGACGCCAGTGGCAAGTCACATCGGCCAACGGCCCAGTGACCATGCTGCCCTTCACCTGGCTAGGCTCGCGCCCCTACACAACGTATATAAACGTAAGCTAACCCCGCCACCAAGCCCCGCACCCCATCCTTGGCGCATCCGCCGCGGCGGACGAAGGGTGGGAAACCACAGCTCTACTCTCGCCACTCTCCACTCAGCACGAAAATGGGTGCCCCACCTTCGGCGATGCGCGTTCTCTGCGCATCGGCTAAGGTGGGAAACCACGAACCCCAACCAGCCCATCTCGCCAAACCACAAATCTGGGCGAGCCGCTGATTTGTGGAAACGAATAAGTCCCTTGGGCATAATGGATGCAGTCTACAAGCCCGTACTGCGTTCGTGCTTTCCCACCCTTCACAAAAAAGCGTGAAGGATGGAGCACCCGGCGAGGTCAAGCTGAATCAACTCACGCGGCCTGTTAACGCAGACTACTCGATGCGGAACTCGGAGCTTGGAATGCCTTTTTGCCCGAGGCTATGCATCTGCGCATCGAACTCAGTGGCGGCGTAGGACTTTTTATCCCACGGATCGCAGATAACAGCATCGGGCCCCCACACGTCGGGATTGTCCTCACTTGATCCTTTGGTGCGGCCGATGACCACCCACTGATGATCTCCGCCCATCGCATAGTAATAATCGAGCGGACGGACACTCTCCCTTTGGAGGTAACAGAAGGCGATGGCAGCTTGTTCCATACAGTTGCCAACCTTGGTATGGGTGGCCGCAAGCGCGCGCGCACGAATCTGCTCGCCCATATTGCCGAACGAGACATTCCGTTCTTTGTCGAGGGCTTTTATCTTGTCTGAGAGGTTCCCGAAAACCCTCGCCGCATCCTGGTTCTGTTTGATCAACTCCGGTGTCGCCTTCTCCGTTTTAAAGCTCTCCTTGATTTTGTTCCAGTTCTCTGCAGCCAGCTTTAGTTTGTTCTCGAGTTCGGCGCGCTCTGGCGCCTGGATTTTATCGATTTGCGCAATAAGCTGTTGTCCGAGTTCAGCGTGATGCTTCATGTGGAGATCAGTGGTCTTCGCCCGTGCGCCCTCGGGGGCCAATTGGTTCTGGAAATCCGGCTGATCGTAGTTGTCAGCCCGTAATTTGCAGATCTCTCGAACCCACTGTACTGCTGCTCGGGCGCTTACAAGATTTTCTCCCAACCCCATATGGTTTGCTCCTTTTGCAAATTACTGGTTCACTCTGTCGCCCCGGGATGGAGGCAGTATACATGAGGGCCAAGTTTGGCTGGAGAACCGAGATTTCTCATCATCTGCTCGTCGCAGTCCCATTTGTGTTCTCGTATAAGATATTCCATTCTTTCATCTATTTTGTCCTTCCTCTTTTCAACGAGTGCTCAATCGCCGAGTCAGTTACCGTGGCGGGTGCTCGGGTCAAATCCTGCGCAGCAGACGACCTCAGGAATGAAACCTTGAAGCAGTTGCACGAAATAGTGTTGAACAGCAGCACAATCGAAACTGCGGTGCCTCCACGCCACACGCAGCTACTGGCCCCCCACCCC
>JBAUCP010000600.1:0-3380 GCA_049677625.1 Occallatibacter sp.
GCATCGCCGAAGGTGGGGCACCCGGGGGTTGTGCTTGGTTGAGATCCCAATCGGGACTGCCGAATCGACTTGCTAAGAGTGGCTGACTGCGATGGGGCGTTGGATGCGGTGCGAGGAATGAGCGAATGATGCTTGTCCTGGCGCGTGGCTCCGTGAGGGAGTTGCATCGCTGTCATCGTCGCCTTCGCCGACCTTGAACGATCCGACCAGATTTGCCAGTTCGTTGGCCAGCAATTCCAGTTGCTGGCAGGCCTCTACGGATTGCTGCGAGCTGGCTGCCGTGGTCTGAATAATCGAGGCAATCTCATTTACGTTGGCGGTGACGGATTGAGCTGAGTAGGACTGCTCGGTTGCGGCCGCGGCAATCTGCGTCACCATCTTCTGCACCGACTCGGAACCATGGATGATGCTGGTGAGGGCTTCGCCGGCTGAGTGGGCCGAGTCTACGCCGCTCTGCACCTGGATCATGCTGGAGCGCATGGCCTCAACCGCATCGGAGGTGCCCTGCTGGATGGCGCGGACGGTCTGGTCGACTTCCTTGGTGGCGGCGCTGGTTCGTTCTGCCAGCCGGCGCACCTCGCCCGCAACCACCGCGAAGCCGCGCCCCTGTTCACCGGCCCGGGCGGCTTCAATGGCCGCGTTGAGGGCCAGCAGATTGGTCTGTCCGGCGATCTCGTCGATCACGTTGATGATTTTGCCGATAGCGTCGCTGGAACGGCCCAGCTCCTCGATCTTCGATGAGGTCTCCTGGTTGGAGATGAGCAGGTTGCCGATAGTCTTGACCGTGGTTTGCACGGTGAGGCCGCCGGACTTGGCTCCCTCTTCGGCTTTTCGAGCATCGGAGGCGGCGCTCTGCGTGGTCTGGCTGATCTCCTGCACCGCCGAGGACATCTCGTTCATGGTGACGGTGATGCGCTCAGCCTGTTGCTGTTGCTTGGCGGCCTGGTCGGCAGTTTCACGGGCTGCTGCGGCCAGTTTGGTTGCGGCCGTGCCCAGAGTAGCGGCGTGTTCCGCCACGCGGCGCACAATCTCCTCGATGCGGGCGATGAAGACGTTGAACCAGACGCCGACCTCGTCGATCTCGTTGTTGCCGTTGACATCGATGCGGCGGGTCAGGTCGCCTTCACCCTCGGCGATGTCTTGCAGGCGCAGTGCGAGCGAGCGCAGCGGCATGACAACCTTGGACTCGATGACCCACCATGCCATGCCGCAAACCACCACGACAAACGCCAGCATGACCAGGCCGATGATGCGGCTGCGCACCGACGATGCATCCACGGAGTCAAGCTGCGCCTGGAAGCTTGCGGAGATGGCTTTGTCGAAGACGCCCATGTTGTCAGTCAGCGCCTTGTTGTCTTTGCCCAACGCGCCAACCTGCGCCATCAGATCGTCGCTGGGGCCGGCGGTGGCTGCCAGGATGGCAGCGTAGGTGTCGTGATCGCGGGTGCGGATGGAGCTGAACTGGGCAAGCAGATCGTCAGCCTGCTTGCTCAGCTCCGGCAAAGAGGACAGAGAAGCCTTCACTTGCTCGAGCGCCGTGGCGGTGGCTTCGGCATCGGTTTCCGCGCCAGTGAGCGATTTGGGATCCTGCAGCACCACGGCGTCGCCGTAGTGCTTTTTCATCCGCTCGAACGCGGCTTCGGCTTCCTGCATCTTGATGGCGGCAGGAAACAGCGAGGCCGAGATCTCCGACATGCGGGAGTGCGTGGCGGAGGCCGAAATCTGGACCATCGCCAGCAAGAGCAGATAGCCGCCGCCCAGCACGGCAAGTATGCCCAGGATTCTAGTTTTGATCTTCATCTGTCCAAACATCGGGTCACCTTACAGGGAGGACTTTGACGCCCTCATGGGGGGTTGCAGTGTTGATATAGCCGATTGCGCCGGCGTTATGCGCGACGTAATCGACCAGCGCCGCTTCGGAGTCAAGCGATTTGGGCATGCTGGCCTGGCCTGAGAACACCAGGCTCCGCCAACTGGCGCGGAATGCGGTGTCGCTTTTGCCAACGTACTTCGAGAGAAATTCGTCGTTCACGGCGCCGCCCTTCAACAGGACGGGCGTGACATGGGAACCGTCTTTGAGGCTGGAAGCGGCTCCCGTGAACACATCGCGCAGTTCTCCCTTGGAGACGTCGGCGGCCTTTACGCTGGGGTTGGCGATCACGATCGCCTGCGCCCGGGCGTGAGCGGAGAAGATGGACGCGAACGCTACGAGCAGTAATGCGTACAGAATTTTTTTCATCACAGTGTTCTCCTTTCGTCCGCGTTAGAAGCTGACGCCAATTTTCAGAATCGTGAGACGAGTGGCGGGCTGCAGGCCGGTGGGCAGGCTTGCCGTCGGGGGGTTCAACGTCGAGTCATAGCCGATTTCGGTGCCATCGTAAAGATGCTCTTCAGCCTTGGCGTAGAGGAACTCGTTGAAGTCGTAACGGCCGGAGATGGCCCAATCCTTTAGATAGCGCGCCGGTCCCAGAGCCGAGGTGCGGTTGAACGACTGGGTGTCATAAACGCCGGCGGTCAATTTGTCCGTCACCTTGTAGGTGACCATTCCATACCACGATTGCTGGTTGGTATGGCCGATGCTATCGAGGCCAATCGCGGGGACAGCGACTGAATATTTCACCGGCAGGCGATAGTGTTCGGCGGCTATCATCCATTTGTCCTTTTCATACTTGCCAAAGAAGCTCGGGGAGTTGAAATGGTAAAGCGTTTCTGTTCCCGGTGCAGGGACCGGACTGACCTGGGGTGGAAGAGTCTGGCTTATCGGGGCGCTCCATTGGTTGTCTCTAAAATCGGAGGCGCCGAGCATCAGGCCAGTGACCGGAGTCCTCCAGTGCAACGCGGCTCCGGTGGTCACTCCCGAAAAGCCGTTGGGCAGCGCGGTGCCGCTTTCGGTCTGATTCAGGAAGTAGCCGTCATTGCCCCCAAGCACGCGTTCGCCGCCCCAGCCGCGGTAGTCTAGCTGGCCCAGATTCTGGCCCAGCTTGAACGTGCCATACACAACTCCGCCGTAGTGCGCCAGCAGCGAGTTGCGGCTCATCAGCGGATAAACGCTCTGCGGCAACAGAGCCCACTGATAGGACGGATCGATGTCCTGGGTCTCATTCAACAGTCCGGAAGGAGTTTTTACCTTGCCGAAGCGAATGCCGAACTTGTCGTTGGCCTTGTAATCGGCGGCCGCCCAATCGAGAGTGATGGAATTGCCGAGGTTGCCGAGCAGGAAATAGCGCGTCTGTATACCCACGCGCAGTTTGGGAGTGGGTTGGGCGCCGACGTTGAGAACGGCCTCAGTCCAGGCTGGGCTCCCATTGCTTGAACTGGTGGTGAAGATGTTGTTTTGCGTGGTGTACAGGAACCCTTGCGTAGCGTATCCGTGAATCTGA
>JBAUCP010000601.1:0-5546 GCA_049677625.1 Occallatibacter sp.
TGCGTCTCGGCCGGCGGGCGTTTCTTTGACCAGCGTGAGATGCGTCCGGTCCTCGTGGTTGTAGCGGACGTACTCGTTCATCAGGCGTTTCAGATGCTGCTCGTTGACAACAATCGCATGGTCGAACAAATCCCGCCGGCAGGTGCCGACCCAGCGTTCGGCCACGCCATTCTGCCAAGGACTCCGAATGGCGGTGCGGACCGGGATGATGCCCAAACTTTCTATGGTTTCCAGGACCTCGCCATGGAAAGTATGCTCGCGATCAAGGATTAGATACCTTGGCGCAGAATCGTACGGAAACGCCTCGCGCAGTTGCTGAGCTACCCACGCGGTCGTCGGATGCCGTGTGACATTGTAGTGAAGGATACGCCGCCGGTCATGAGCGATTATGAAGAAGCAATACAGCACGCCAAAGGTGAGCGTCGGCACGGTGAAGAAATCCATGGCCGCTATTGCTTCGCGCTGATTGCTTAAGAATGCCGCCCAGCGCTTGGCCGACCCAGAATCTCTCGGAGCTTTCCGCATCCAACGGAGCACGGTTCGCTCGGAAATATCGAAGCCGAGCATCTTCAATTCACCATGAATCCGGGGCGCACCCCAGGTACCATTTTCGGCTACCATGCGGAAGATCAGCTCTCGCAGTTCTTTGCTCGTGGGCTTCCTTCCAACGCGGAGGTGTTTGCGTGAAATCCATTTCCAATACATTCTGAATCCGGCCCGATGCCACCGGATCACCGTTTCAGGCCGCACAATGAAGAGCGCCTGCTTCCATCGGGACCAGAATCGCCGCAACACAATCCAGAAGATCCGGTCTGATGCAGCGAGGCTAGGCCGACAATGCCTCAGAGTCAACGCGGTGAGTTGCTGCCGCAAAGCGAGGTTTTCCAAAAGAAGATCGCGGCGGGAATACAAAGATCGGAAAATCAGAGCAAAAAGAAGCCTCAGCAACCGCAGCATGAGAGAATTTTCGCACGAGGATGACTGCAATCATCTGCCTGATTCGATGGCAGATCGGTATTTTGGCGAGCCACAGGATGGAATCTTGGTCAGACAAAGCGACTATCTGTGATGTGTGGCCAACATCATCAGGACAAAAAGAAGGATCGGGACCGTTGCTAAGGCAACATAGATCAGAATGTTCTTGGTCCAAATCGCCGTCTTGTTACCCAGGTTGCGGGACCCATTGCGTTCTTCAACAACGACCTCCTGCAGGTGAGCAAGGTCGTAGGCGAATTCGTGGGCACTGGAGTAGCGATGCATTGGCGCACGCTCCAAAGCACGGTAGATGACTTCCTGCATCTGCGGGGTAATCGAGGGCTCGATCTTCCGCGGCGAAGGAGTATCCTTGACCAGCCGTTCGTTGATATTCGCAATGGAGTTCGCATTACCGAATGGCAGCTTGCCGGTAAGCATTTCATAGAGGATTACTCCGATGGAGTAGACATCGCTGCGAGCATCGCAACGGCGGCCCCTGATCTCCTCAGGTGAAGCGTAGCTGACCGTGTTCAACTCGGGTGCCAAGCTGGTGAACGTAATGCGTTTGGCCGCAACCTGTGAGGCGAGCCCGAAATTGATGAGTTTGATGTGGTCGTTGCTATCGACCATGATATGCCCGGGCCGGAGGTCACGATGGACGACACCGTGCGAATGGAGATAAGCCACCGCATCGCAAATGCCGATGGCAAGATGGGTGGCGCGGTCCTGGGGAAGCTTACCCTGCTCGGCAAGAATATCTCGGAGCGGACGGCCATTGATCCACTCCATTACGATGTAGTCTCGGCTATGGTGCTCGCTGGACAGAACCTTCATGACGCTTGGATGACTTAGCTTCTCGCCGATTTCCTGTTCGCGGCGGAATCGTTCGTAAAACACAGGATCCAATTCCAGTTCAACATGTGGCACTTTGATGGCAATAACTGTGCCATTCTTCAGATCGACTCCCCGAAAGATCGAGGCATGGCTGCCGGTAGCAACAAGAGCATCGATGCGGTAGTGATCGAGTTGGTCGCCAATTGATATCTCTTTCATAAATTGAGCCACTCTGCTGTAGTTTCGCGGCTGCCAGTTTTCAGGCCCATATACTTGGTAGACGCTAGACATTTTGGGCATCTCATCCGTTAACGCTCCTTGGCCGAATCTTCAGAATAAATCGGGCCATGGTGACACCTCTCGGCTACTGACCCATGCCAGAGCGGCTTGAACCGTTGGCGGGCGATTGTAGAAGCGCTTCATACACTGCAAGTTCCTCCTCCTCATCGTCCTCTGCGCACTTAATGTGAAATGCTCCACGCAAGGCAAGCGGTGTAAGCAGTGTTGTAAAGAGGACGACGGAAACCATGACGGCTACCTCTGGCTCTCGAAACACGCCGGATGCGGCCGCCATCGCGGTTACGATCAAGCCGACCTCGCCGCGAGAGACCATGCCACAGCCAATGCGGAAGCTTCGAACCGGCCCCATGCCGCGCGCCAGAGCAGCCACGCCACATCCCAGCAATTTGCTGACCACGGCGATCAAGAAGATAGCCCCAAGCAGCAGCCAATGTCCACCAAGAGAGCGGAAATTACTCGATAGCCCGATTGAAACAAAGAAAAGCGGAATCAGAAGGCCGTGTCCAATTGCATAAAAGGTCCGCTCGATGTCGGCCTTGTATTCGGACCCTGCGAAGACATATCCAAGCAAGTAGGCTCCGGTGATTCCTGCCACGCTTCCAAGCCATTCTGCTGCGATGGCGTAAACCAGAACCAAAGCCAGAACGCAGCTGGATACGGACTCATTGGCGGAAAGCCTCCGCAATTGCACGATAAACGGATCGAGCCAACGCTTTGCCGCGCCATAGGAGACCACAAAGAAGATGGCCACGCAAACAGCGATGAGCGACATTTGAACCAAAAGGGGATGATGTGCCGCGGCATCTGAATGCAGTCTCAACCAATTGGAGGCCAAGGAGGCCAAACCAAAGGAATCAGTTGTGCCAGTCGTCGAGGAGGCCGCGAGGAAGGCAAGGACGAACAGACCCATCACGTCGTCGATGACTGCGGCGCCGAGAATAACTGAGGCCTCCGGTGACGACATCTTTCCAGCGTCCATCAGGGTTCTGGCAGAAATGGAAACGCTGGTAGCCGTCAATGCGCCCCCGAGGAAGAGCGCGCTATTCCAGGGCAAGCCGAGAGCGTGCGCTGCGCCGGCTCCCAGGAAGAACGGCCAGATGACCCCTGACAAAGCCACCAGAAATGCAGTGACGCTCGCCTCGCGCATGCGTTCGATATCGGTTTCCAGGCCAGCGATGAACATCAGAACGAGGCCGCCGACCTGCGCCATCATCAGAAACGCCTTTGTGGCCTGTCCTCCCTGGAAAAGGCTGAGATGCATCAGATTGAATGCGCCTGGACCGGCGGCCACACCAACCAGAAGTTCCCCTAGAATCGCGGGAATACCGAAGCGCGTGCAGAGGGAAGCCGCAAGCTTGCTTGCAGGAAGAAGTATGGCGATCAGAAGCGCCAATTGCAGAGTTGCGGGCATCCTCTCCTACTTGGTAGACGCCAGAGCGGGTACGGAGCTCCGCTCTTTGTTCTTGCGGCGGAACGGAAGCACGCGAGATAGCACGCCGCGCTCCACTCCCTCACGGCGCATGGTGCGGATGGTGGCCGCCTGTCTGCGCGCCATATCTGACTGAATGGCATTTGATGCTAACCGTGCCGCCTCGTCTGTGTGCTCCGCGGCCTGGTCGCAAATGCGCAGGCGCATCAGCAACTCGCCGAACTTGAACCGCGCGATGAAGCAATCCGGCGACTGCCTCACCGCTTCGCGCATTTGCTCGAGCGCTTCCTGGGCCTGAAGATCGACACAGAGAGCCATGCCGTATAAAACTCTCACTTCGGGCACATGCGGCGCTATGTCCACGGCATTCCGGAGTTGCGCAATAAGGTCGCCGCGCTCAAGCGGTTCCAGCAACCGGGGATCGCGGAACATGCGTTGTAACAGTTGGGAGGCTTCAGGACCAAGCGCCGCGGACAACGCCATGGGGGCCGGCGCTGAGGATGAAAGGATCAGTTCCTCGTGGTCGGCAGAGGTGCGAAAGGTAAGCTGCTTCAAGATAGAAACTCCTTGGGATCACGGAAAAAAGGGGGCAGCAAGGCCATGGCAGAATATGCCTTGCCGCACCAGGAGAATGCCCATGGGCAAACCCGAAAACTCTTTGATGAAACTCTCCGCTGACTCATTCGACTATCTGTTGGACCCGCCTGCAAGACGGGTCCACAGACTCATTAGCCGGGAACAGCGAAATGGAGGCCTGGATTAAGCGACAGCCGCCTTTTGAGCAACCTGCATGAAGTCCGGCTCCGGTCGAAATACGAATTCCGGATACCCGAGTTGTCCCATCTCAGGAAGGTCGAGTCCGGCAACTTCGGTTTCGATGGAAACCCGTTGCCCGAGGATGATGTCGAGGATCCAGTTAAGGACAAAGCTGAAGGTGAACACGAAGCCCACCAGCGTCGCGACGCCAACAATTTGCGCCACCAGTTGGCTGGCATCTCCATAGAAGAGGCCGGTTACGGAGCCGGTAACGCCGTTCCACGAGCCGCCATAATTGCTGGTTCCATCGGCAAACAGACCCACGGAGAGCACACCCCAGAGGCCGCATGTGCCGTGAACGGAGATCGCCCCCACAGGATCGTCGACCTTGAGGTAGTTTTCAACGAAGACGACGCTGAGGCAGACCAGAACGCCTGCGACAAAGCCAATGATGGCGGCGCCCATGGTGCTGACGAAACCGCTGGGCGCGGTGATTGCGACCAGGCCGGCCAGCAGCCCGTTACCGCTCATCGAGGCGTCAGGCTTGCCTTTCAATGCCCACATGTAGAGCAGCGCACCGAAGGTGCCGGTGCAACCAGCCAGCATGGTGTCAACGGCGATGGTGCCAATACGCAGGTTGCCAGCGGCGGAGGCGCCAAGGGTACTGCCGGGATTGAATCCGAACCATCCGAAGGCGAGGATGAAGCACCCGATAAGAACTGCGGAGATGTCATGGCCGATGATGGCGTTGCTCGATCCATCGCGGTTGAATTTGCCGATGCGAGGACCGACGATCATCGCCACAGCCAGAGCGGTCATTCCACCGACCGCATGGACAACACCCGATCCTGCAAAGTCGCAGTAGCCCTTTCCGAGTCCCAGATTGGTGCCCATCTGCGAGAGCCATCCACCGCCCCAGGCCCAGTTGCCATACAGCGGATAGGTAAACGCGCCCATCAGCACCGAGGAAACTGCAAACGCGAGAAACTTCCACCGTTCCGCGGCCGCGCCGGTCACGATGGTGAGAGCCGTATCCATGAACACCATCTCGAACAGGAAGATGACCATGACGCCCACGTCATAGGTGTGCCCGGCCAGGAACATCCCGCACTCGCCGAAGATGCCCCATGAGGTCCCGAACAAGGCCAGCGTGTGCTCGGTATTCAGCGACTGCAATCCACCAAGATTTCCGTTCCCGGCGGCGCCGCCCATCTGGATAGCAAAACCGATAATCCAGTAGGCGAACAAACCC
>JBAUCP010000602.1:0-1698 GCA_049677625.1 Occallatibacter sp.
CGCGCCGCCGCATCGGGCATCAGTATCGACCTGCGCTGGCCCAACGATCTGCTCATCGGACCCAACAAAACCGGCGGCATCCTGGTCGAGGCAAACTCCGAGGCCGGCTCGGGGGCATTCGCAATTGTCGGCATCGGCATCAACGTCCATCAGCGCAGCTTCGACCCCGGCCTGGCCACTCCGGCCACATCGCTCGATCTGGCCGCAGGCCGCTCCATCAGCCGCCAGGCGCTGCTCATCGCCCTGCTCCAGGCGCTCGAGCGCGAAACAGCCGCTCTGCTTGACCCGGCGGCCGCGGCCACTGTTCCCGCGCGGGTTGAAGCGGCCTCCACCTGGGTCCGCGGCCGCCCCATCGAAGTGCACGGCCCGCAGGCCTGCAGTGGCGTCACCGCCGGCCTCGACAGCCATGGCTTCCTGCTGGTTGAGACGGCGGCCGGGCTGGTCACCGTGCAGACGGGCGGCATTCGCTCCCCCGAGATACACTGAATCTATGCTGCTCGCGCTCGATGTCGGCAACACCAACACGGTGCTCGGCCTCTACCGCATGGAGGGCGAGAATCCCGTGCCGCCCGCGGCGAGCGCCGGCAACGGGAGCGGCCAACCCATATCTTCGGTCGCCGGTTCCGGCCAGAGCGCCGCCAATCCCGACCTGGCCGAGTACTGGCGCGTCACCACCCATCGCTCCCGCACCGTGGATGAGTACGGCGTCCTGTTTGTGCACCTCTTCGAGATGCACGGCTTTACCACCAGCCAGGTAACCCACATCATCATCGCCTCCGTGGTGCCGCCGGTTGACTCCACCCTGCGCCGCGTCTGCGAAAAGTACTTCCACGTCGAGCCCATGTTCGTTGAGCCGGGCATCAAGACCGGCATGCCCATGCTCGTGGACAACCCCACCGAGCTGGGCGCCGACCGCCTGGCCGACTCGGTGGCCGCCTACGCGCGCTATGGCGGCCCATGCATCGTCGTCGACTTCGGCACCGCCACCAAGTTTGAAGTGATCTCCGCGCGCGGCGAGTATCTGGGCGGCGCCATCGCGCCGGGGCTCGGCATCAGCGCCGACGCGCTCTTTTCCCACGCCGCGCGGCTCACCCGCGTCGACATCAAGCGCCCGTCGAAGGTGATCGGCACCAACACCATCGGCCACTTGCAGAGCGGCATCTTCTTCGGTTACATCGGCTTGGTCGACGGCATCATCGAGCGCATCCTGGGCGAGCTGGGCACGCAGCCCCGCATTGTCGCCACCGGCGGCCTGGCGCGCATGATCGCCGCCGACTCGCGCTACATCCAGGAGATCGACGAGATGCTCACCCTCGAAGGCCTGCGCATTCTCTTCGAGCGCAATCGCAACGTCCGCCCCCGCGGCCGCACCCACGAAATCAGGTCCGGCGGCAGCGAGACCCAGCGCGGCCCGTCCGCACGCGCCGAAGCCAACGTCGGGGAACGCCCGGCGTGAGCCGCAGTTGTTTGCATACATCGAGATTTTGGAGCGCGGCCTTAAGGCTGCAGAAGGACTCTCCGGGAGCGGCACGAAGTGTCAGGGCACGACTTTAGTCGTGCCAAAAATCAAGCAAGAATAACGCGGGCTTTAGATGGGATGAGACGGCTGGTCTCGCGGAGAGCTAGGCTTTCCGCAGCGCACTCGAGGTGCCAGGAGGAGACCAGCCGATGAAGAAGGTTAGCAAAGTGGTGCAGCAA
>JBAUCP010000603.1:0-5255 GCA_049677625.1 Occallatibacter sp.
GCCTACCTGACCCAGACCACGCTTTCGCTGGACGAGGCGCGGGACATTATTCACGCGCTCAAAATCAAGTTTCCCAATATCGTTGGGCCGCACTCGCAGGACATTTGCTACGCGACCGAGAACCGCCAGGTGGCGGTGCGCAACGTAGCGCACAACGCCAACCTGGTGCTGGTGGTGGGTTCAACGAACAGTTCCAACTCCAACCGCCTGGTCGAGGTTTCGCGCAACCTGGGCACCATGGGTTATCTCATTGATAACTCTGAGGCCATTGATCCCAAATGGCTTGAGGGCGTGACCAACGTGGCGGTTACGGCAGGCGCTTCGGCGCCCGAAGTCCTGGTCGAAGACGTGGTCAATTATCTGCGACTTAACGGTTTTTCGAGCGTCGAAGAAGTAGAAGTGATGCCTGAGAATGTGCGCTTCGGCCTGCCTCCTGAAATTATTCAGGCCATTGGCGGCGCAGACGGACCGATTCCGGTCAACGGGTAAATTTTCAAAGATTCATGGGAAGGCAAGAAGTAACAGGGCACGCGGCAAACGGGCGCGCCGGCAAGCCGGAATCGGAGTGCATCCTGCCGATCCGGACAGGAACTGAGGCGTTTCAGACCGCATGAACTTAAAACCAGCGAAGACGCAGGCGACGGCGCCTGATTTCGGGCGTCCACGCTTTGGACGAATCGACGCGGACATGGCGGATGTCGAGACATCCATCGGCCGCGCGCGGGACTACCTTCTCTCTCTCCAGCATGCGGACGGCTACTGGTGCGGCGAGCTCGAAGCCGATTCGATGCTCGAGGCCGACTATATTTTCCTGCACACGCTGCTCGAATCGGGCGATCCCGGCCGGCTCCAGCGTGCCTGCACGGAGATGATGCGTTACCAGAACGCGGATGGAAGCTGGAGCATTTATCCCGGCGGGCCGGGCAACGTCTCGCTCTCCGTGAAGTGCTATTTCTCAGCCAAGCTGATGGGCATCGGCCCCGACGATCCGCGGCTTGCCATCTGCCGCGAGTGGATTCTGGCCCACGGCGGCGTTGTGGCCTGCAACACGTTCACCAAGATGTATCTCTGCGCGCTGGGCCAGTATGACTACGACGCGGTGCCTGCCATTCCGCCGGAGATAGTTCTCTTTCCCAACTGGTTCTACTTCAATCTCTACGAAATCTCCGCATGGTCGCGGTCGATTCTTGTGCCGCTGGCGATCATCTACGCCAAGAAGCCGTACAAGAAGATTCCGCCGGAGCAGGGAATCGACGAGCTGTTTGTGGGCGGCCGCGCCAACTCGATTCTGCGGCTGCGCATCAATCGCAAGCAGCTTTTCTCGTGGCGTAATTTTTTCCTGCTCGTGGATCGCGTGATGCACTGGGCTGAGGCCGTGCACATCCGTCCGCTGCGCAAGCTGGCCATGAAGCGCGCCGAAAAATGGATGCTGGAACGGCTGGAGATGACCGACGGGCTGGGCGCCATCTATCCGGCCATGCTCAACGCGATCATCGCGCTGCGCTGCCTGGGCTGCTCCGAGGACGATCCGCAGGTAATCCGCGCGCGCGACGAGTTTGAGAAGCTGGGCATCGAGCAGCCGCCCACGGCCGATATGCCGGAGCCGACCTTCCGCATGCAGCCGTGCGCTTCTCCGGTGTGGGACACGGCGCAGGCCGTCTTCGCGCTGGGCGAGGCCGGCGTGCCGCGCAGCGATCCGCGCATGGTCAAGGCCGCGGACTGGATACTCGCGAAGGAAGTGCGCCACAAGGGCGACTGGGCGGTAAAGGCGCCGGCGACCGACCCCGGCGGCTGGTACTTCGAGTTCAACAACGAGTTTTATCCCGATACCGACGACACGGGCCAGGTGTTGCTGGCGCTGAGCAAGGTGGACAATCCGCGCGAGCGCTACCAGCACCAGGTGGCGCAGCGGGCCATCGACTGGATCTTCGCCATGCAGTGCAGGAGCGGCGGCTGGGGCAGCTTCGACAAAGACAACACCAAGATGATCTTCCAGTACATTCCGTTTGCGGATCACAACGCCATGCTCGATCCGCCCACGGTGGACATTACGGGAAGAATTCTGGAGATGCTGGCCACCTATGGCTACACGCGCGAAGACAAGCGCGTGGAAAAGGCGATTGAGTTCATCTTCAGCGAGCAGGAGCCGGACGGAAGCTGGTTCGGGCGCTGGGGCGTGAACTATCTTTACGGCACGTTTCTGGTGCTGCGCGGGCTGGACGCAATCGGGATCGACCACCTCGAGCCGCAGATTCAGCAGGCGGCGGAGTGGATCAGGATGGTGCAGAACGCCGACGGCGGATGGGGTGAGACCTGCGGCAGCTACGACGACCCGAACACGCGCGGCGAGGGGCCGAGTACGCCCTCGCAGACCGCATGGGCGCTGCTGGGGCTGCTGGCCGCGGGCGACGACCGCTCCGACTCCATTGCCAAGGGCGTGCGCTGGCTGTTGACCCGGCAGAGACCGGACGGCAGTTGGGACGAGTCAACCGGCTCGGGCATGACGCGCCAGGCGCTGTACACTGGAACTGGTTTCCCCCGAGTCTTTTACCTGGCCTACACGATTTATCGGGATTACTTCCCGCTGCTCGCGCTCACGGGCTACAAGCGGGCCATGGAACGAGAGAGCAGCCACTAGCCTCTGGCTTTTAGCTGGTAATTCGGGCGATTGCGATGGGATTTTGAGTTTTGGCTAGAAGCTAGGAGCTAGAAGCTAGCGGCTAGGAAAGTTGGAACGCGCCGAAACCGGCGCCGGAGGTTAACCCAAGGATGGCAGTTCCGATCTCTCAAATGTGGACGGTTGCCACTTACGTCCTGAAGAAGCGATTCACCGGCGAAAAGCGCTATCCATTAGTGCTGATGCTCGAGCCGCTCTTCCGCTGCAACCTGGCCTGCGCCGGCTGCGGCAAAGTGCAGTATCCGCCGCACATCCTCAAGAAGCAACTCACACCGGAGGAATGCTTCGCCGCGGTGGAAGAGTGCGGCGCGCCCATGGTCTCCATCCCCGGCGGCGAGCCGCTCTTGCACCCCCAAATTGTCGAGATCGTCAACGGCCTGATCGCGCGCAAAAAGTACATTTACCTGTGCACCAACGCGCTCGAACTCAAGCGCCGGCTGCCGGAGTTTACGCCGTCGAAGTATCTCACCTTCTCGGTTCATCTCGACGGGCAGCGCGAGCACCACGATTTCTCCGTGTGCCGCGAGGGCGGATACGAGATCGCCGTCGAAGGCATCAAGGAGGCCGTCAAGCGCGGCTTCCGCGTAACCACCAACGCGACCTTCTTTGATGGCACAGATCCCAACCAGGTGCGCGGCTTCTTTGACGATGTGATGGAGATGGGCGTCGAGGGCATCGTGCTCTCACCCGGCTACAGCTACGACAAGGCCCCGGACCAGAGCCACTTCATGGGCCGCGCGCGTGTGCGCAGGCTTTTCCGCGCCGCTTTGTCGAACCGCAAGCCGACGTGGAAGTTCAATATGTCGCCCCTGTTTCTCGAGTTTCTGATGGGCGACCGCAAATACGAGTGCACGCCCTGGGGCTCGCCTGCCTACAACATCTTCGGATGGCAGCGGCCCTGCTACCTGCTGCAGGATGGCTATGCGGACAGCTTCAAGGAGCTGCTCGAAACCACCAAGTGGGAAGAGTACGGCGTGGCCAGCGGGAATCCCAAGTGCGCGAACTGCATGGTCAGTTGCGGCTACGAGCCTTCTGCCGTGATCGACGGCTTCGGCTCGCTCAAGGGCTTCTGGGGCATGGTTCGCGGCACGTTCAATAAGTATCGCGACCAGCACGCCCTGAACCTGCTCAACGAGCCCATGCCGCACGGCCCTTCGTCTCTGGTGCAGATCACGCACCCCGACCGCGAGTTCGAGGAGACGCGCGCATGAGCGCTGAAGTGCTGAAGTACACGCTCGAACAGGTGGAAGCGCTCGAACTCGCGCCCGGCACAGAGCACGAGAAGCTCGAGGGCTGGGTGCCCGAGCTTGCCGGCGAAGACGAAGTGCGCCAGGCGCTCGAAAAGGCCTTCGACTATCGCGGCGACGTGACGATTACGCTCAAGTCCGGCGAGAAGATTGAGGCTTACATCTTTAACCGGCACACCGGCGTCACGCTGGCTGAGTCGTGGGTGCAATACTTCACTCCCAAAGCGGATGACAAGCGCAAGCTGAGCTACGCGGAGATTGCGCGCCTGGAGTTCAGCGGCAAAGACCGCGCTGCCGGCAAGCACTGGGAAGACTGGGTGAAGGCCTACAACGAAAAGAAAGCCGCCGGCGAAAAGAACATCGCGCTGCATCCGGAAGCGCTGGAATAGCAGTCTCGTGAAGCTGGATATGCCAAGCGTACCGAGGGAGTACCGGCGTATTTCCATCAGTCCTGTCAAGCTCACTGAATTCATGCCGGGTGCCCCAGGTCTCGATTCTGAGACCTGGGAGAGCACGATCCAGACCGAGATTCACCCCAGCAACTTGGTCTTCATCCCTTGCTTAGCAACCACCTGAACCGCCTTCTTATCGAATGAAACAAACGTCTCTCCGCCCAGCCAGCGCCCCTCGTAAGCAATCACGCCATCGGCAAAGTCCGCGCCCGCATCCATTGCGTCCATGCCTGCGGCAACAGCAGCGTCGTCCACGACGATGTTCTCCGCGTTGAGCAGGTTGCGTAATGCCGCAGCAATTTCCGTCCTGTGAAATCTATAGGTGTGGCGCAGGACCCAAATGAACTCACACAGCGCATGACGGCCAATGATCGCCGGTTCGGCTTCCTTTAATATCCGCCTTGCCGTGACCGCCTGCTCCTGGTCATCCTGAACCGCCGCCCGCACCAGCACATTCGTGTCCACGACGATCTTCATCGCTTAAGACCCGCCATGCCCGCCTCTGCCGCTGCCTCTCCGATTGCCTCGTTCATCTCTTCAATCGTGAGCCGGACGTTCGTCTTCCCGGCAAGGCAACCGAAGAAGTCCTCGATCTTTCCCTTCTTCCGCACCGCCCGGCCCCGGAATTCGCCACCCGGCAACAGGTCGATCTCCAATTTCTCCCCAGGCCTGATCCCAACATGCTGGAAGATTTCCTTCCGGAGAGTCACCTGTCCCCGCGACGTTGTGCTCACAATAGCCATTATGATTACCCCTTCCCTCAAATTATAATGCATTTTTGCATTATCAGCAGTCCAACCTCACCGAGGCCACAAACCAGACGAAGGCCGCCAATTTAGGATCATGTCAGAGAATCGAGCCGATGAGAATCTTTGTAAC
>JBAUCP010000604.1:0-4559 GCA_049677625.1 Occallatibacter sp.
GGGCCGATGCCGCGGCTGGTGGTGCCGATCTTCTTGCGGCCGGGAGCGCTTTCGGCGGCCAGCTCGATCATGCGGTGGTAAGGCAGGATGACCTGCGCGCGGTTTGACACGAACAGCTGCGCGTCCACATCGACGCCCAGCTCGCGCAAACGCGAAACTTCTTTAAGGAATGCGATGGGATCGAGGACCACTCCGTTGCCGATGACGCCTTTGCAGCCGGGCCGCAGCACGCCGCAGGGAATGAGCTGCAGAATGAACTTCTGGCCGCCGATGATGACCGTGTGGCCGGCGTTATGGCCGCCGGCATAGCGCGCCACGGCGGAGAACCGCTCGCTGAGTACGTCTACGATCTTTCCCTTGCCCTCGTCGCCCCACTGGGCGCCCAGCACTACCGCCGTCTTTGCACGCATGTCGTCCCATTTCCGCAAAATAGCCCGGCACGGCCGGGCTATGAGCCTGGTAGCGCGCGGGCAGTCGCATGGATGCGGGGACATCTGTCCGCAGCCTCGTCAATTTTAAACCAGGGTGGGCAATCTAATGTGCTGCAGTCCTTGTTCGTTTACTTACCAACGATTTGTCATCCTGAGCGACCGGAGCGCAGCGCAGGGAGTCGAAGGACCCGCTTGGAATGCCCGCTCTACCTCAACTGCTCCGGCGTATACCACTCTTCGCTAAGATCGAACCACGTAGGGTTAGTCTTCACAATCAACGCGATCTTCTTGGCGCGCCTCCATCCTTTCAACTGCTTCTCCCGTTCGATTGCGTGGCTTGGGTCGATGAATCGCTCATACCAGACAAGACGGTTGCAGTTGTAGGTTGCCGAGAATCCTTCATAGGCTTTTCTTTTGTGCTGAAAGACGCGGCGGAGCAGGTTGCCGGTCACGCCGATGTAGAGGGTTCGGCTTCTACTCGCCACGATATAGATGAAATAGTAGCCCTCGTGCATGGCGAGACTCTAAATCCAGTGCTTGCGGGTCGCAACTGTAAATTCGCGTCGAAAGACAAAAGCAGGTCCTTCGACTCCCTCCCGCTGCGCTCCGGTCGCTCAGGATGACAAATCTGAGGTGGTGCTCAGTAATTCAATACAGAGGCTGTTAACCGTCCTCCCCGCGGTCCGTTGTATGTGCAGAAGAGCATTCACAGGCTTCTGAAGCGAGGGAAAGAGATGAAAAATCGCAATCGTGTATGTGCATGGTTTGTTTGTGCGGTGATGGCAGCAGGAACGTGGCCGGCGATGGCGCAGACCAGCGCGGCGGTTCCGGCGCACCGGGCTGCTGCGGCTCCCGCCGTGACCGCAGCTCCGCCCAGCGACCAGGAAGTTGCCGATACGCAGGATCAGTTGATCAAGCTGCTGCGCATGAGCCCCACGCTCACCACCGTGGTGGCGCACGATCCGTCGCTGCTCTCCGATGAGACCTATGTGCAGCGCAACAACCCGGAGCTGGCGCAGTTCCTCATCACCCACCCTGACGTTGCGCAGAACCCTGACTTCTACCTCTTCAGCAATCTGAACTCACGCGACGGGCGGCGCGACCGGGCGCTGGAGCGGGCGGTGTGGCCGGAGTTTGCTGAGCCGCAACGCGACTCATCCTCCTTTGTGCAAGTGGTGGACAAACTCGCGCCGGTGCTGGGGCTCGCATGCTTCTTCATCGCGCTGGTATGGGTTATCCGGCTCTATGTGGACAGCCGCCGCTGGAGCCGCGCCTTTCAGCAGCAAAGCGAAGTGCATGCGCGGCTGATCGACAAGTTCAGCACCAACCAGGAGCTGGCTGCGTATATGGAGACCGAGGCCGGCAAGCGGTTCCTGGAGGGCGCGCCGGTGCAGATGGGGCTGGAGACGGCCCAGCGCATGCCCAACGCCGTTGCCCGCGTGCTCACGCCGCTGCAGATCGGCATTGTGCTGGCGCTGCTGGGCGCGGGGCTGCTGCTGCTGCGCCACGCCGGGCCCGATACATACGAGCCAATGCTGGTGATGGGAATCGTGGCGCTGATGCCGGGAATCGGGTTTATCCTTTCGGCAGGAGTCACCTGGGTGCTGGCGCGGCGGCTGGGAATGCTGCCCGCCGCGGCCGCCGATGGAACGGCCGGTTTGCCGGAAAGACCGCGGGAAAGACTGTGAGCCCAACCCGTGGCCACGCCGGCGAAGAGGAGACGCATGAGCTGGGAATTCGTACTGCCGAACGCGCTCGCCGGCGATGCACGGCTGGCTGCGGCTCCGCAAATGGATAGCGAGGCGTTCGCGGGCTTCTACGAGCGCTCGGCCCGGCCGCTGTGGGCTTACCTGGCGCGGACTTCGGGCGATGCGGCGCTGGCCGAGGACCTGATGCAGGAGAGCTACGTGCGCTTTCTGTGCGCCGCGCAGGCGCCCTCGCTGGCCGCCGAGGGCGAAGTGGCTGCGCGGCTTTATCTGTTCCGCATCGGCACCAACCTGCTGCGCGACCACTGGCGGAGGCCGCGGGCCGCGTCGATTGAAGAACTCCCGGAAGAGTTTTTCGCAGCCAGCGGCGGCGCGGCCCAGACAGAATCGCGCATGGCGCTCACGCCCGCGCTCGGGCAGATGAAGCCGCGGGAGCGGCAACTGCTTTGGCTGGCGCACGCTGAGGGCTACTCGCACCGGGAGATTGCGCAGGTCACGGGCCTCGCCGCGGCCAGCATCCGGATTCTGCTCTTCCGTGCGCGGCGAAGAATCGCCAAACTGCTGCGCGAGCAGGATGCGCGCGCCGGGAGGGCATTATGACGTTAAGGAGCTGCCCGCGCGAGAGGGAAATGAACCAGCTGGTGGAGCGCGGCCAGTGGCCGCAGGCCTCGGCCGCCGAGCTGCGCGATCACGTGCGCGCCTGCCGCGCCTGCGCCGATCTTGTGCTGGTGGCGAGCGCGTTCCAGAGGGAACGCACGGAGGCGGTTTCGTCGGCCAATCCCGGTTCCGCCGGCGTGCTGTGGTGGCGCGCCCAGCTTCGCCGCCGCCGCGCGGCTCTGGAGCGCATCGAGCGGCCGCTCGTGGGCGCGCAAATCTTTGCATTGGCGGTGAGTCTGCTGGCCGCGCTTGGCTTTGCGGGCTTTGAGGCGCGCCATGGCGTTGCCTGGCTGAGCTGGATTGAGGGGCTTCCGCAGGCAGCCACGGTCCAGCTTGCCGATATTTCGTCTTCGGGATTTCTCAGCTCGGGATGGACCTGGCTGCTGCTGGCCGCGGCAGCCACACTCGCATTGCTGGGCGGCGTAGTGGTATTTCTGTCCTCTGAGAAGCGGTAGACTCAGCGTCCGCGCATTTCTCGAGAATATCCATTGACAATTCTGATCCGCGATCGGGCGTACAGGCCCGTCTGGTATAGTTGCACGGACAGCAAATCGGCCGATTTTCGTAAACGCTAACGGAAGCGCAGTCGGCTGCCCATTCAACAACAGAAAACAAGGAGAAAACCATGGAGTGGAACGAGAGCACGAGACGGTCGTTCTTGAAGCAGTTTGGCGCGGCCGGAGCGATGGCGCTGGCGGCTGCGAATGCCGAGGGGTTGGGAGTAGCAGGCGCGCAGCAGGCCCCTGTGCCGCCCATGGGCAATTCACCTACAGACCAGAAGCAGGTGGCCACGCGCGACCAGCGCATGCAGTGGTGGCACGAGGCCAAGTTCGGCATGTTCATCCACTGGGGGCTCTACAGCGTGATCGGGCAGCACGAGTGGGTCAAGGAGCAGGAGGGGGTGCCGATTCCGCAGTACGAGATATTGGCCAAACACTTCAAGCCCAAGCCCAACGCAGCGCGCGACTGGGCGCGGCTGGCCAAGCGCGCCGGGCAGAAGTACATGGTGATGACCACCAAGCACCACGAGGGCTTTTGCAACTTTGACACCAAGCTCACCGACTACAACGCCGTGAAGCAGGGCCCGGGCCGCGACCTGGTGCGCGAATATGTCGAGGCGGCGCGCGCCGAGGGGCTGCGCGTGGGTTTCTACTACTCGCTCATGGACTGGCACCACCCCGACGGCGCCAAATGCAAGACCGACGAGGACGCGCGCAAGCGCTTCGTCGAGTACACGCATGGGCTCATCCGCGAGCTGCTCACCAACTACGGCAAGATCGACGTGCTCTGGTATGACGTTTCGTGGCCGCTGACGCCGGAAGGCTGGGAGTCCGAGCGCATGAACGAGATGGTCTTCGAGCTGCAGCCCGACATCATTGTGAACAACCGCAACGGCCTGCAAGGGGATTTCTCCACGCCAGAGCAGCGCATTGAGGCGTCGGAGGCGGGCCGCGCGTGGGAGTCGTGCATGACGCTCAACAACAGTTGGGGCTTCAACCGCGCCGACGATGCGTGGAAGACGCCGCAGGTGATTGTGGACAACCTGGCCACCTGCGCCCGCGGCGGCGGCAACTATCTGCTCAATATCGGCCCCATGCCCGACGGTTCAGTGCCGCCGGCCACCGTGGAGGTGCTCGACGCTGTGGGCAAATGGGTTGACACCAACGCGAACGCGATCTACAATACCGACCGCGGCCAACTGGGCCCCAACGCCAGTTGCAACTACACGCGCCGCGGCAACACGCTGTTCGTCCACGTGCACGGC
>JBAUCP010000605.1:0-20743 GCA_049677625.1 Occallatibacter sp.
GAGCAGCTCTCATCGCTTTCGCTCGGGCCCTTGGTAACCCTGGCGGCAGGGACAGATCTTTCCGAGGAGCCCGGCTTTCAGGAGCTTCGCGAGCAGTTCGAAGCGATTTAGATGTGAAGTTTCAACAGGTTGGCCATTCGCTCGATGGCTTCACTGTGCACCGCGCACGCAGAACCGGCGCACACGCCCCACCAGCGATGCCGGGCCGCTCACGCTGAGGCGGACCAGGTTGCCCTCGTATTCGCGCGCGTGAATCACCATGCCGGCCTCGATGGCCGCCAGCACCGCACCCTCATGCTGCGGCACGCGCAGCTCGGCTTCGACGACCGGATCGGAGTGGAGGGCCGCGTCGATGGCGGCGAGCAGTTCGTCTATCCCTTCGCCGGTGAGCGCGGAGACGGCCGCTTCGCCGCGAGCCGCCGACCGCTCGCGCAGAACCCGGCGCTCGGCTTCGCCGAGCAGGTCAATCTTGTTCAGCACTTCGATGCGTGGCTTGGCCAGCGTCTCAAGCTCGCCGAGCACCTTCTCGACCTGCGATTTCTGTTCATCGCCGTAGGTGGATGCGGCGTCGCGGACGTGGAGCAGCACCTCGGCCTGCGAGACTTCTTCCAGCGTGGCGCGAAAGCTGGTGACCAGAGTATGCGGCAGGTTGCGGATGAAGCCTACCGTGTCTGACAAGAGCACCTTGCGCCGGCTGGGCAGTTCGATGGCTCGCAGTTTCGGGTCGAGCGTGGCGAACATGCGTGAGGACGAGAGCACCTGCGCACCGGTGAGCGCGTTGAAGAGCGTGCTTTTGCCGGCGTTGGTATAGCCCACCAGGGCGACCGTAGGCACCGGAACCGCCTCGCGGCGCTGGCGCTGCTGCTTGCGCACGCGGCGCACGGCGTCGAGATCGAGCTTGAGCTGGTCAATGCGGCGCTGGATGCGCCGGCGGTCGGTTTCGAGCTGGGTTTCGCCGGGCCCGCGGGTGCCGATGCCGCCGCCGAGCTGGGACATGGATTTGCCCCGCCCGGCAAGCCGCGGCAGCAGGTATTGGAGCTGCGCCAGCTCCACCTGGAGTTGCCCCTCCCGCGTCCGCGCATGGCGGGCGAAGATGTCCAGAATGAGCTGGGTGCGGTCCAGCACACGGCAGGGAAGCGCGGCCTCAAGGTTGCGCAACTGGGTGGGCGAAAGGTCGTGGTCGAAGAGCACCAGGTCGGCTTCCACAGAGGCCGCCACGCCGGCGATCTCCTCTACTTTGCCGGAGCCGACGAGCGTGGCCGGGTCAGGCCGCGGACGCCGCTGCAGCAGCTCGGCCGCCACCACGCCGCCCGCGCTTGAAACCAGTTCGCGAAACTCGGCCAGCGACTCTTCGACATCGAGCCCCGGCGCGACGGAGCCCTCGCGCAAGCCGGACGCACGCCCAGGCTGATCCGATTCGGAACTTGCAACGTCTGCGGAGTTCGAATCGAAACTCGTGTCGAGATTTGCGTGCGGACGCACCAACCCCGTACGCGCGCCAGGAGTGGCAGCGCGGTTGCGGCTGAAGTCTACGCCAACCAGAACGGCGCGCTCGGCCGCGTCGCGGCTCAGGCGAGAGTCTGGCGCCGAGGACCTGCCTTTTCCGCCGGAGCGGCCCGGCTCCGATGCCTGGGAGGAGGGCCTCACGCCGTAGCCGCCGGTAGTGCGCTCCTCGCCTGCCAATCGAGGATGCTCCCGGTTTGTTATCGCTGCTCCGCGGTCTGGGTCACAGAGGGCGCCGTGACCGGAGTGGGACCGATGCCGGTGGTGACGGCAGTCGGACGGTGCTCGCTGTGCATGACGCTCCGGTTGCTCACCACGGTGGAAATGGCGTGTTTGAAAATCAACTGCTCCTGGCTGTTGTTTTCCAGCAGCACGGAATACTTGTCGAAGGACCTGATTTTTCCGGTGAGCTTGACGCCGCTGACCAGATAAATCGTAATCGGAGTCTTGTCCTTCCGAACCGTGTTCAGAAAAGTATCCTGAATATTTTGTGCCGGCTTGTTCTCCATGTGCCGATCTCCTGCTTTCTTCGAAGGTTTGACTGCAACTGCGCTTGGATGAAGATGCAATTCCGCGGGAAAGGCTCCGGAACACCCGGAGCCGAAGGGGCCCGCAATGTGACCAAGATATAGGGGTTTGCGATCCTTTTCAACTCCGGCGTCCCGCAAACGCCCGTCCGGCGCGTTTTTTTGCCTTTTTCTACCGCCAAAAATCCAGCCTGCGCGGCCCGCCATGAAGACCGCAGCCCGCCGGAAATAGAGCCATCAGGCCGCTGATAATGGAGCTTTCAGCCCGCTGATAAGATAGATGCGTGCAAGACGCCGTCAGTCCGCCCGGTACGCCTGCCCGCATCTCCCGGCCGGTTCCCGTACCCGTCCCAATGCTTGACCTGAAGCGCCAGTACCAGCCCTTGCACCAGGAGCTGCTGGCCGCCCTCGAGCATGTGCTAGAGACGCAGCAATTCATTCTTGGCGAGCAGGTAAGCGCATTTGAGCAGGCGGCGGCCGCGCAACTGGGCGTCGGGCACGCCATCGGCTGCTCGTCGGGCACGGACGCGCTGTGGCTGGCCCTGGCCGCGGCCGGTATCGGCCCCGGCGACTCAGTCGTGACCACGCCGTTCAGTTTTTTTGCCTCGGTCAGCTCCATCCTCCGCGCCGGCGCAACGCCGCTGCTGGCCGATATTGACCCCGCGGGCTTCAATCTCTCACCCGCAGCCGTTCAGGTGGTTCTGGACGGTCCGCGCGGCGCGGGGGTGCGAGCGATTCTGCCGGTTCATCTCTACGGCCAGTGCACCGATTCTTTTTCCGGTTTTGGACGAGAGCGTGGGCTGAAGATCATTGAAGACGCCGCGCAGGCCTGGGGCGCGGAGTGGAACGGGGTAAAAGCCGGCGCACTGGGAGACGCCGCCGCATTCAGTTTTTATCCCACCAAAAACCTGAGCGCGGCGGGCGACGCGGGCATGGTGACGACCAATTCCGCTGAAGTGGCCGAGCGCGTGCGTTCGCTGCGCCAGCACGGCATGCGCCGCCGCTACTACCACGACGTGCTAGGCTGGAATGCGCGCATGGACGGCTTCCAGGGAGCGGTGCTCTCGGTCAAGCTCAAATACATCGAGCGCTGGAATGAGTCGCGGCGGGCGGTTGCCGCGCGTTATCACGCGCTGTTTGCCAAAACCCGCCTGGCTGAAGCCGGGCCGTATCCCGCGTACGGGGTAGTTCTGCCTCAGGAGACGCCGGGCAGCCGCCACGTCTGGCACCAGTACGTGATCCGCGCGCCGCGCCGCGACGCCCTGCGCGAGTTTCTCAGCTCACGCAAGATCGGCTCGGAAATTTACTATCCCGTGCCGCTCCACATGCAGGACGCGCTCAAGGGGCTAGGCTACGCAGAGGGAGATTTCCCTGAAGCCGAGCGCGCCGCCCGCGAAGTGCTGGCGCTGCCTATCTTCCCGGAGCTGCGGGAAGATGAGCAGGAGACGGTGGTGGGGGCGGTTGCGGAGTTTCTAGGTTAGTCGCTGGCCCTAATTCGGGACGGTAGCGGCCGGTGCTGCAAGCGTCCGGAATGATGTGACGGAATATATAGACGAGCTTCATCCAGCCGCTCGTTTCGATGAGGATGAGTACTCCCCACAGATCGCTGTGCCTTCCCCTATAGCGGCTCTTCCAATGCAGGATGACGATAACGTAGGTGTACACGACCACCGGCGCGATGAGCAAACAAGCAGCAACGCCTGAAAAGATCCGAACGGCATTCGAGGTAAGCATTGCGACGGCGACGAAAGGAAGGCCAATCAGGGCAAGCGCGCCTAAGAGCCGCAGATTATCGAATCGTTTCTGCCATTTGTCTTTCACTTGGGAAGGGTATCATCGAGCGGCGCCCGGTGCGCCGGCTCTCTTACAGACACACATCCTTTTCACAGGATTCGTCAAAGGGGCGGGCACTGGGAACTTCGTAGAGGGATTCTCTTGATTAGGCCAACGGCGGCTTCACCTCAACATGCGATGCCTCTTCAATAAACGTCGCAATAGCCGAGTGGTCGAGATCGCCTTTGCCGCCGGCAATCAACGACGAGAGCATCTGCTGCACCAGCGCGGTAATCGGCAGGCATACGCGATTGGACTCGGCCGTCTGCAGCGCGTTGCGCAGATCTTTTTGATGTAAATTGATCTTGAAACCCGGCTTGAAGTTGCGCGCAATCAGCATCGGTCCTTTGGCGTTGAGCACGGCGCTGCCCGCGAGCCCGCCTTTGACGGCGTTGAAGACGACTTCTGGATTGAGGCCGCAGCGCGTGGCCAGCGTGAGCGCTTCACCCATGGCGGCAATGTTGCACGCCACCATGATCTGATTGGCAAGCTTGGTGGTGTTGCCCGCGCCCACCGGGCCGGTAAGCGTGACGCTCGATCCCATGCACTTGAGAATCGGCTCGGCCTTCGCGAAAATCTCTTCGCTGCCGCCGGCCATGATGGCCAGCGTTCCTTCAATCGCCTTCGGCTCGCCACCGCTCACCGGCGCGTCCATGAAGTCCACGCTCTTGACGGCGCAGGCCGCGGCAATTTTCTGCGAGACCAGCGGATTGATCGAGCTCATGTCGATGATGAGCGTGCCCGGCTTGGCGCCGGCCAGAATTCCGTTTGCGCCCAGCACCACTTCTTCCACTTCGGGCCCGTCGGGCAGCATGGTGACGACGATCGATGCGCGCGCGCCCACGTCGCTGTTCGATGCGCCGCGCTCTGCGCCGTCTTTCACGCATGTGTCGAGCTTGGCGGCATTGCGGCCGTAGGCGACGACCGTGTGACCGGCCTTCAACAGATTGTTGAGCATGGGGCGGCCCATGATGCCGAGTCCGACGAATCCGACAGTTGCCATGATGGTTCTCCTTTGAGTGCTCTCAATTTTTCTTGAAGCGCGCGGCCACATTTTCGGCGCCGCGCGCCAGAATGCCCACATCGCTGCCCGCAGCCGTGAAGTTGAAGCCCAGGCCAAAAAGAAATTCCACGTCGTCGAGGCTTCCCGAAAGCGTGCCCGCGGATTTGCCCGCGGCGCGAATCCGTTCCGCCGCATCCTTGATGGCCGCCTGCACGTCAGGGTGTTTGGGGTTGCCAAGATGGCCGAAGTCCGCGGCCAGGTCGCTGGGCCCGATGAAGATGCCGTCAATGCCTTCGACGGCTGCGATGGCCTCAATCTGCGCGAGCGCGGCGCGGGTCTCGATCTGCACCAGCACGCAGGTGTCGAGATGCGCATTGCGATGATAATTCTGTATGCGCCCGAAGTCGTTGGCGCGCGGCGCGACCGACACGCCGCGAATACCCAGCGGAGGGTAGCGCGTGGCGGCAACGGCGCGCTGCGCTTCTTCAACATTCTGCACGAATGGAATGAGCAGCGAGCGTGCGCCCACGTCAAGCGCGCGCTTGATGATGACCGGCTCGTTCCAGGGCACGCGAAAGACCGGCTCGGCCGTTCCCGCGCGCATGGCCTGCAACTGCGGCAGCAGCGTGGAGATGTCGTTGGGCGCGTGCTCGCCGTCGATCACGATCCAGTCGAAGCCGGCTCCGGCGACGATCTCCGCTGCAATGTTGCTCGCGAGGCCCGACCACAGGCCCACCTGCCGCTCGCACTTTTCGAGCGCCTGCTTGAACGCGTTGCGCGGAAGATTTCCGGGCCACTCGGGCATGAGCGTTGTCTCCTCGTCATTGCTCGTACCATGACTGCGTAAATTTGTGCTTTCCCAGGTCTCAAAATCGAGACCTGGGGCACCCAAGGTCATGGGTAGAATTACAAAATCACCAGGTCACGATACTAGCTTAAATTCTGTGGTTGGCCGTGCGTGCGTTTCCCACAGTGCGGCTACCAAATTGCGGTTCAGGCCGCGCTTGCAGGATTGAGCTCGATGCGCTTGATCTCGCCCACAATCGGCCCGTAGCTCACAATGGCGCAGAAGGCGATGAGTCCCACAAACACCAGCGCGCCGTTGTAGGAGTGCGTCTTTTGCACGATGTAACCGATGATGAGCGGCGTGGTTACGCCGGCCATGTTGCCGAAGAGGTTGAAGAGCGCGCCGTTCATCCCCACCATGCCCTTGGGTGAGGTATCGGAGACCACGGTCCAGCCCAGCGCGCCAATGCCTTTGCCGAAGAAAGAAATCGACATGAAGAGCAGCATGATGGTCTGCGAGTGCGCGTAATTGCAGGCGATGATGCTCATGGAAAGCCCCATGCCCGCCATGATGGGCAGCTTGCGCGCAAAGCTGAGCGAGCAGCCGCTGCGCAGCAGGCGGTCAGAGATAACGCCGCCCAGAATGCCGCCAACGCCGCCGCACAACCCCGGCACCGCCGCTGCAAATCCAACCTTGAGTACAGACATGTGGCGCGCCTGGCTCAGGTAAAGCGGAAACCAGGTGAGGAAAAACCACGTCAGCGTGGTGATGCAGTACTGGCCGATATAGACGCCCACCAGCATGCGGTAACTGAGCAGCATCTTCACCGTGGCCCAGGTGAGCGAATTCTTTTTCACGCTTGCCTGCGCATCCGTGTTCACCAGGCCGCCGCCGCGCTCGATGAACTCGATCTCCGATTGCGAAATGCGTGGATGGTCTTTGACGCCGTAGATGGTGGTGACCCACACCAGCGTGAGCACCGCTCCCAGCCCGCCCAGAAACCAGAAGCAGCTTTGCCATCCCGCGGTGTGAATGAGCCATCCGAAGATGGGCGCAAAGATGGGCAGCGCGAAATATTGCGAGGCGTTGAAGATGGCCGATGCGCGCCCGCGCTCCGAGGTGGGAAACCACGCGGCCACGATGCGGCCGTTGCCGGGAAAGACCGGCGACTGCGCCAAGCCGGAGAGGATTCTCAGGATGAAGATGACGGTGAAGACCTCGCTCGCCGATACGTAGCCCGCGCAGCCGGTGAGGAAGGCGAAGATGGACCACAGCACGATGCTAATGCCATAGACGCGCTTCGATCCGAAGCGGTCGAGCAGCCCGCCCGACGGGAGTTGGCCGAGCGCATAAGCCCAGCCGAAGGCAAAGAGCAGATAGCCCATCCGCTGCGGCGTCAGGTTCATGTCCTTCGGCATGGAGGTTACGGCCTGAGACAGAGCCGAACGGTCGGCAAAGCTGAAGCAGCTCACCACGAAGAGAATGAAGATGATGAGGTAGCGTATGCGGGTTTGCCGGGCTTCAGCCAAGGTAGAGTTGTCCATTCTGCGCAGATGGTTCTTGCGCTTATCTTGATCTGTTTTGCACGGCGCAACGCCAATGCCCGTGCTTAACTCGTCTCACTCAGCGATTGAATCAGGCCGCGGATGTAGCCGTAACAGAATGCGAACGACTGCAGTGAGTCGGGATCGTTGTGGACCAGCGGCACGTGATCGGGCATCAGCATGTAGGGGTAGCCCACTTCGCGGTAAACCTTGATCGCCTTCACAAAATCGACGTCGCCCTCATCGGGATACACCTCGATAAAGTCGTTGCGATGGCCGCGAATATTGCGGAAGTGCACGTTGAAGATTTTCTTCCTGGTTCCGAAGTAGCGGATCACGTCGAATATCTCCACGCCGGGGTTTTCGAGATCTTCCGAGATCGTGCCCTGGCAGAAGTTGAGGCCGTGATAAGGGCTCTCCCGGATGGTGATGAATTTCTTCAGGCCGTCGATGGTGCCGAGCACGCGATTCACGCCCTGGTAGCCTTCGGGCGGCACGCCGGGGTCTTGCGGATGGCAGGCCATGCGGATCTTGTACTCGTTGGCCACGGGAATCACGCGGTCGAGGAAGTAGGTGATGCGCTCCCAGAACTGGTCGGCGTTGACTTGGCCGGCGCGGGTGAGCGGCGTCTTGGGCTTGGCCTCCGAGAGCTTCCACTGGTGATAGAGTGCATCGCCGCGGCCCTGCACGCGGCCGGTGCGCAGTACGCCCAGAATGCTCATGTTGTATTTGATCGAGGGAATGCCGGCCTGCGCACAGTTGCGGATGAGCGTTTGCAGTTGCTCGATGTCGCGGTCGCGCTCCGGGCTCTGGGCGAGCATGATGGCGGGATGCTTTTCGGTATCGATGTAGCTGGACTCGAGAAACGGCGGCGCGGTGCAGTCGATGCTGATGCCGTATTTGCCGGCTAGGTCGACCATGCGCTTGAGCTCGTCCACGGTGGCGTAGAGCCGGTCGCCGTCAATCTCCGGATAGCCGCAGATGTTGCGCACGCTGTAGCGGGCGAGATACGCAAGATGCGTGTCGTTGGTGGGCGCGGTCTGGTCGCCCAGCTTCATCAGCACCGGCGGCGGAGCGGATGCGGCGGCTGCCGGTATGGAGGAAGCGGTAGTTGCGGCCGCAAATCCTACGGAGCCGCCTGAAGCGATGAACTGTCTCCGATTCATGTGTTTTTCCTTGAGAGCGCTGTTTTGTGCCGGGTTGAGATGAATTTGGTCGAGCTTCGACATAAACCTTGTAAGCGAGCGCGCATGCCTTTGTAAAGTGGCCGCGAGTTGCTCGCATTCGAGCGGCGATTGCGGGTGCTATGATTTGCCCCAGCAGGGGAACCATGGGAGCGTTCACAAAGATCGACGCGGAAAGCGAGCGAGTCAGCGCTACGGGCAAATCCCCGCGCGTGACTTCCATGCGCATTGTGCCGGTGGCCGGCCAGGACAGCATGCTGCTGAACCTGAGCGGCGCGCATGGGCCGTATTTCACGCGCAACCTGGCGATTCTCACCGATGACACGGGCAATACCGGCGTGGGCGAAGTGCCGGGCGGCGAAAAGATTCGCGCAGTGCTGGAAGAAGCGAAGCCGCTTGTCGTGGGGTGCGAGATTGCGTCGGTTAATGCAATCCTCAATGCCGTGCGCCAGTGCTTCGCCGATCGCGATGCGCAGGGCCGCGGTCAGCAGACCTTCGACCTGCGCGTGACGATTCACGCGGTCACGGCGATTGAGTCCGCGCTGCTCGATCTGCTTGGGCAGTTTCTTGGCCAGCCGGTCGCAGCGCTGCTCGGCGAAGGTCAGCAGCGCTCGAGCGTGCCGGTGCTGGGTTATCTGTTCTATGTCGGCGACAGTAGAAAGACGGGGCTTGCGTATCGCCGCGCGGGCGAGTCGGCTGAAGGATGGTTTCGACTGCGCGATGAGCAGGCGCTTACCGCCGAGGCGATCGTGAGCCTGGCTGAGGCGGCCCATGCGCAGTACGGCTTCAACGATTTCAAGCTCAAGGGTGGCGTGCTCGCGGGCGCCGAGGAGATGCAGGCAATCGAGGCGCTGGCCGAGCGGTTCCCGCACGCGCGCATCACGCTCGATCCCAACGGTGCGTGGTCGTTGAGCGAAGCAATTGCGCTCTGCAAGGGCAGGCGCGACCTGCTGGCCTATGCGGAAGACCCGTGCGGCGCCGAGCAGGGCTTCTCCGGCCGCGAGATCATGGCGGAGTTTCGCCAGGCAACGGATCTGCCCACGGCAACCAACATGATCGCGACCGATTGGCGGCAGCTGCGCCACGCCATCCGACTGCACGCAGTCGATATTCCGCTGGCCGATCCGCACTTCTGGACCATGCAGGGCTCGGTGCGCGTGGCCGCGACCTGCCGCGACAATGGGCTTACCTGGGGTTCGCACTCGAATAATCACTTTGATATTTCGCTGGCCATGGTGACGCATGTGGCCGCGTCCGCTCCGGGCGCGATTACCGCCATCGACACGCACTGGATCTGGCAGGACGGGCAGCATCTCACGCGCAATCCCTTCAAAATCGAAGACGGAATGATCGCCGTGCCGGAACGCAGCGGGCTGGGCGTCGATCTCGATCTCGACGCAGTGGAGCGCGCGCATGAGCTCTACAACGCGAAGGGCCTGGGCGCGCGCGACGACGCGATGGCAATGCAGTTTCTAATTCCCGGCTGGAAGTTCGACCCGAAACAACCGTGCCTCGTGCGTTAACCGAGCCTGGTACGTTAATTATGTTTGCTGACGATGCGCGCTGAACCCAATGCTGCGATGAATTCTTTTCTTCAGCCTCGGTACATCCGCGTTCACGAGCGCGACAACGTTGCCGTGGTGGTGAACCAGGGCGGATTGCCCGCGGGCAGCCGCTTTGCGTGCGGGCTCGAGCTTGTCGAGGCCGTACCTGAGGCGCACAAAGTTGCGCTCAGTGATCTCGCCGAGGGCGCAGCCATCGTGCGCTACGGCGTGGTGATCGGCTATGCGAGCCGGGCCATCGCGCGCGGAAGCTGGGTGCACGAAGGGCTGATGACAATTCCCGATGCGCCGCCACTTGAGAATTGCCCGCTGGCCACGGCAGTTCCCACGCCGCTGCCGAGGCTGGATGGATACAGCTTCGAGGGCTATCGCAACGCCGACGGGACGGTAGGAACCAAGAACATTCTCGGCATCAGCACTACGGTGCAGTGCGTGGCGGCCACGGTTGATTACGCGGTGAAGCGCATCAAGGCGGAGATGCTGCCGCAGTACCCGAATGTCGATGACGTGGTGGCCATCACGCATCCGTACGGCTGCGGCGTGGCCATCGATGCGCCGGGCGCTGCGGTTCCCATCCGCACGCTGCGCAACCTGAGCCTGAATCCGAACTTCGGAGGCGAGATTCTGCTGGTGAGCCTGGGCTGCGAAAAGCTGCAGCCGGTGCGGCTGATTCCCGCCGGCACTCTGCCGATGCTGGAAGAGGCGCCTTCGGTCGCGGTGATGCAGGACGCGCAACATGGATTCAGCGAGATCGTCGCGAACATCATGGCGCTGGCCGAAAAGAAGCTCAGGAAACTCGATCAACGGCGGCGCGTCACCTGTCCGGCATCCGATCTGGTTGTCGGAACGCAGTGCGGCGGCTCCGATGCGCTCTCCGGCGTCACGGCCAATCCCGCAGTGGGGTTTGCAACAGACCTGCTGGTGCGCGCCGGCGCTACGGTGATGTTCTCTGAAGTGACCGAGGTGCGCGACGCGGCTCATCTGCTCACTGCGCGCGCGGCCACGGCGGAGGTTGCGCGCGACTTTGTGCGCGAGATGGCGTGGTATGACGAGTATCTGCGCGTGGGAGGAGCCGATCGCGCGGCGAACCCCACGCCCGGCAACAAGAAGGGCGGCCTTGCGAACGTGGTGGAGAAGGCGATGGGCTCGATTGCCAAGGCCGGCAGCACGGCAATCGTGGCCGTTGCCGGGCCGGGCGAGCGGGTTACGCAGAAGGGGCTGGTGTTTGCGGCCACGCCGGCCAGCGATTTTATTTGCGGAACACTGCAGCTCGCGGCGTCGATGAACATGCACATCTTTACCACCGGGCGCGGCACGCCTTACGGATTGGCCGTGGCGCCGGTGATCAAAGTATCCACCAACAGCGGACTCGCCAAGCGATGGAGCGACCTGATCGACGTGGATGCGGGTAGAATCGCGACCGCCGATGCAACGGTTGAGGAAGTCGGCTGGGAGATTTTTTCCCTGATCCTGGACGTGGCCAGCGGCCGCAGGAAAACCTGGGCCGACCACTGGGGCCTGCACAACGAGTTTGTGCTGTTTAATCCGGGGCCGGTGACGTGAGAGCAGGGATCAGGGGTCAGGGATCAGCCGGGTGCCCCATCCTTTCGCGTTCTTGGCGAAAGGGTGGGAAAGAACAAACCCCTAACTCCGCTAATCCGCCGCAGCGGACTAACTCCGCTGTCACTTGCTCTGCACCAGCGGCTCGCCGGCAATATTCAAGTTGATGCGGTAGATGCTGCTGCTGGCGGCGATATAGAGCGTCTTGCGGTCCGGACCGGCAAACGTCAGGTTGCCTACGCGCTCCGGCATCACAATGGTTCCCAGCGGCTTGCCTTCGGGCGAAAAAATCCACACGCCGCCGGGGCCGGCGCTGTAGATGTTGCCGTTCACATCCACCTTCATGCCGTCGGGTGCGCCGGGGCGCGGATCTTTAGTCGCGTCGTAGAGCAACTTGGGATCGGCGAGCGTGCCGTCGGGCTTCACGCGATAGCGCATCCAGATCTTCTTGGGCTCGGAGTTGTTCACGTAGAGGAATTTTTCGCCGGGCGAAAAGGCGATGCCGTTGGGCCGCGTGAGGTCCTTCACCAGCAGTTGCACATGCGCGTTGTCAGGCGGTGCGCCGGGCTTGATGTCGAGCGCGTGCGGAAGGCGATAGACGCCGTTCACCTTGAGCTGCTTGAGCGGATCGTCATCGTGCTGCGTGGGCAGGCCATACGGCGGATCGGTGAAGTAGAGCGAGCCGTCTGAGCTGTAAACCAGATCGTTAGGACTGTTGAACCGCTTGCCCTGATATGAATCGGCCAGAACCGTGGGCGGCTGCGATGGGTCGAGCGACTCGAAACGCAGCATGTCGCGCTGCGCGTGCCCGGCCACGGTGAGCCGGCCCTGCGCGTCGAGGGTCATGCCGTTCGTTCCCGACTCCGGACCGCTGTACGGCGTGGAGCCTTTGTAGCCGCTCGGCTGCAGCCAGATGCTCGCGCCCTGGCCCGGCGTCCATTTGCGGATACTGTTGGAAGGAATCTCGGCAAAGAAAAGACTGTCGCCTACCCACACCGGCCCCTCAACCCACTTGAATCCCGTGGCCACGCGCTCCAGCTTGGCATCGGCGGGAACGATGCTGTCGATGGAGGGATCGAGCCGGTCAACGTTGAGCGGAACGGCGATCACGTCGTTTGCCGTGCTGCTGGCTGCCGGAGTGGGCGGCGGCGTGGAGTTTTTGCAGCCGGCCGCGATCACGCAGGGCGCGAGCATCGCGGTCAACAAGAACAGCCGGTGTGATGTTGCGGATGGCATGGGATTTTTCCTGAAGGTGAGATCGGCGCTCCGGGTGCGGCCGTGCCGGCGCGTGGACAACGAAATCCATCCAAGTTATCCGGCGCAAACATCTTTAGCGGCGCAGCTTGCGCGTGTCAAGCGAGCGTTGAGCGCGATCACTTCGCGGCCGGAGCGGCGGGTTTGCCGAGCCGCGCATACTCGGCGCGCGCCTGCTTCAGCACCGGCGCATCGCCATCCGCATCTTTCCAGGCAGCGAAGAACCGTTCATACTCTGCGCGGCTCTCGGCAACCTTGTTCTGGCGCTGGTAAGCGCGCGCCATGCCGAGATGCGCCAATGGATAGAGGGTCGAGAGCGGATCAACGCCCTGGTTCACAAGAATCTTCTGGTATTCAATGAGAGCCAGCTCAGGGCGCGCGGCTTTAAGCCACGCTTCGGCGCGCTCGTCGGGCACCGCGTAGCTGGCCAGCTCATAGGGCCGCGCGGGCTCGAGCGCCGCAATCGCTTCCAGCGGCTTGGCATGCGCAATGGCCACGCTGGCGCGCACGCGCGGCAGATCCACGTTGGCCCGCAACGTGCCTGGATGCGCATCCGCGCTGTGCGCGGCCAGGAAGCGCTCGGCCACCGACAGATCGCCGAGCTCCGCGCGCACAACGGCCAGATCGGGTGAATCGGCATTCGGGTCGTGCACGCGGCTGAGCGTGGCGCGCGCGGCCGAGGGCAATCCAAAGCTCAGCTCCACGGTGGCCTGAGAGACGAGTATGTCGTCCGCGGCTTCTTCAAGATTTTCACGCTCTGCCGCCTCCCACGCACCGTGGTAGAGATCGTCGGCCTGGGCGCGCCTTCCGGCAGCGGCGGCGGCTTCGGCGCGCAGGAAGATGAAGTACCAGCCGTACCATCCGCTGTTGTTGCTGGCCGCCCACTGCGTCTCGGCGGCAATTGCGCTTGCGTCGCCGGCAACCACCGCCATCTCGTAGAGCGAGGCGTGCAGGCCAGCGGAGTCTTTGCCGCGGCGCACGGCTTCAGCGCCCACCTGCCGCGCTTCAGCAAAGCGGTTGGCGCGCTTGAGCGCCCTGGCCAGCACGCTGTAGTTGATGGCCCGGTCCGGCTGGGTCCTCAAGGCCTGCTGGCCGGCCGCGATGGCCGGCGCATATTGGCCGATCTGCGTATAGTCGTTGGCCAGGTCTACCCACGGCACCCAGTCGCTGGGATAGGTCTCCGTCCACTGCCGGTAGATGTTGATGCCCTGCTCCATATCCTGCTCGCCCTCGGAGTAGTAGTGCGCTTGCAGGACGAGTTTTTCCTTCGCGCTCACGCGGTCGCTCAAGTCGAAGGCCTTCTTGTAAAACTGAGCGGCGAGATTCGGCTCGCTCAGGTTGTAGTACTCGTTGCCCATTGCGCCATAGGCCATGGCGAACTGCGGGTCCAGCTCCACGGCGTGCTGGTAGAAGGGCAGCGTCTCGGTCTCGTTTTTGCCCTGCGCATCCATCGACTGGCCGATCGAGTAGGAGCGCAGCGCATCGAGTGACGCGGTGGTGGCCTGAATGATCGGCACCTGGTAGCTCTCCATCGATTGGCTTGGCTCGCCCAGCCCGCGACGCACGCGGTCGGCCACTTCATCGAGCGCCGCCAGCACCCTCTCCTTGGATCCGGCCTCGGCCTTGGCCGCCGTTAGCTGGCCGCCCGAGTCGCAGTCCGTGGCCTCTACCGTAAGCAGATACTCGTGGCCCATGGGAACAACGTCGCCGGTGAGCAGCACCTGGCGGTTGCTGCGCTCGCATATCTCGCGCGCCACGTCGGGCGAAATGGCCGTGTCCCGGCTGCGCCCCATCAGCTCCAGCGCGTTCATCGCCTCGCGTTCGCTCATCACGTCGATGTACGGCGTCTGCTCGAGATCGATTTCCAGCGCGCGCTTGAGGGTGTGGTCGAATGTGGCGTCGCCGGTGGCGTTGGCAAAGTCAGCCACCAGCACCTTACGCATCTCGGGCGGTTTCTCCCAGCGCTTCCACGCGGAAAATCCTACTGCCGCGGCCATGAGCAGGGCCGCCGCCGACAACCACGCCCAGCGCGGAACGGCGCGCGCAATGCGTGAAACCCGCGCCGGCCCAGACGCAGACGGCACCGCCGAAGGCTCCGCTGCCTGCGCGTTCTCTGGATTGCGATGGATAACCCCATTGCCGGCCGCGGCGGAGAGATCGCCGGCCGCGGCCATCCCGATGCCGGGCTGCAGCTCCGCCGCCACCTTCGCCGTGAACTGATACCCGCGCCCCGGAATGGTGACGATAAAGCTGGAACGGTCGGTCAGCGCCTTGCGCAGCAGCGAGATGTGCTGGGTGAGATTATTCTCTTCGACAAACGACTCGGGCCAGACGGACTTGAGAATCTCCTCTTTGGAAACCACGCGTCCAGGATTGTTGACCAGGCAGGAAAGCACCTCAAATGTCTTGGGCAACAGCGAAACCTGCTGGCCATTTCTGAGCAGCGTGCGGCGCGAACGGCTCAATTCGAACTCGTCAAAGCGGTACAAGTCACTGAGGAGAAAAGACATGGTGCGCCTTCATCTATCTTCAAAACATTTCAGGGCCCATTTGAGGACTTTGATCTGCCGACTGTGCTCCATTCAAACTGGGAGGTTCTCGCCTGGCGTCAAAGAGAGTGAGGATTATCTCACTCAATGATGTACCGATGCGGACTTTCTGGCAACCGGTTTGCCGGAAAATGGGATGTGTGCGTCTTTTTGGGGGGTGGGTGCTCAAGGGCAGCGATGTTTCCGCGCTCCGCCGCGCCAGCCGCCAGACTGTGCAGGCAGCCGCGCGAACGCCTACAATGCTCTCTGTTATGGCAGATGCAAAGGGAAGTATTTTCGAGGTGGCGTGCCCGGACTGCGGGGCGATGCTGAAGATCGACGGAGCGACGGGCCTGGTGGTGAGCCACACGGCGGCGCCGCGCAAGCGCACATTCGAGGACCTGGAGATGGCGGCCAAAGCCATGCGCGAGCAGGATGAGCGCAAGGAGTCCATCTTTCGCCAGAGTGTGGACGCCGAGCGCAACAAGGACGACCTGCTCGAAAAGAAGTTTGCCGAGGCGCTGCGCAAGGCCAAGGACGCACCCGAAGGCAGGCCGCTGCGCGAATTCGACCTGGACTGATTCGATTTGGACTGAGCTCCGCGCATCTAAAGAACGCAGGAATGGGAAGGCCCTGGGCACAGGCCAGGAAAAATTCGCCCGGCCCCGGAAATCTGCGCGATACTTATGAGTCCGCTCCCCCTGATTTCAAGAACCGCACCTGAAACCGAAGGAGTAACAATGGTGGTTGTCCCTCTCTCCAAGCCTGCGAAAAACTCGGGCGAAGCGCCGCGCGCCTGCGGCCCTCAATCTTTGAGCTGGGTTTCCATGGTCGCAGCCGGAACCCTGGCGGCCGGCGGCGCGTTGCTGGTGAGCGGCCAGCGCCGCGCCGGCCTGGTTACCGCCGCCACCGGCACCGCGCTCGCCATGCTTGACCAGCAGGAAACCGTGCGCACGTGGTGGAACGCTCTGCCCGCCTACCTGGCGGAGACGCAGGACATGCTCGCGCGCGTGCAGGCGGTGCTCGACGACATCGCAGCCCAACGCGAAAGGCTGCACAAGATTCTGGCGAAATAAGCCCGTGCATTTTTATGTGCGGGCGGAAGCCCGCACCCTGACGGCCACAAAATGAAATTGGGCTTCAGCCCCTGAACGATTCTTCCCGGCCTGTGGGAGGTTTTTCGCGGTCTGCCAGTGCGGTGTCTCCGAAGTTCATTGCATAAATCGGGCATCCCAAAAGCAGGTCCTTCGACTCAGTCCGCGCGGCGGACTTCGCTCAGGATGACAAAGCATTCATTAAGCGGATTTTGGAGACAAGACACTAGATCCCCAACTGCCGCCGCCCTGCTTCGCTGATGCGGTGCGGCGTCCACTTCGGCTCCCACACCAGGTCCACTTGTACCTTGCTGATGTCGGGAATGCCGGCCAGCCGGTTATTCACCTGCTCGAAGATCAGCCCTGAGGCCGGGCACTGCGGGGTGGTCAGGGTCATGGTCACCTTGACCCACTGCCGCGGCCACTTCGGCGTCGAATCCGGATCGGGGCCGGTCTCGATCCTGTAGATCAGGCCCAAATCAACCAGATTCAGCTTCACTTCGGGGTCGAAGCAGTCGCGCAGGGCGGTTTCGATGTCGGCTTCCGAGAGCATCTCTCAGTTCTTCCGCTCGACCAGATACTGCGCCACGGACTTGAGTCCGTCGGCGCGGCTGCCATACGGCTCGAGCGCGGCAAATGCCTCTTCAATCAGCAGCGCCGAGTCGCGCCGGCTCTGCTCCACGCCATAGACCGCCGGCCAGGTAGCTTTTTCCGTCGCCTGGTCCTTGCCCGCCGTCTTGCCCAATTGCGCCGAGTCCACCGTTATGTCGAGCACGTCATCGACGATCTGAAACGCGAGGCCGGCCTTGCGGCCGAAGCGGTCGAGACGGGCCACATCGTCGGCGTTTGCGCCCGCATACACGCCGCCCGCCACCACGCTTACGCGGATCAGCGCGCCGGTCTTGGCGCGGTGAATGGCCTCCACCAGCTCCGGTGTGGGCTTGCGGCCTTCGCTTTCAATGTCCAGGACCTGCCCTCCGATCATGCCGTCTACCGTGCCGACAGCATTCGCAATCAGCGCGATGATCTGGACCGTCGCCGCGGGCTGGGAATCGAGCCCGGCAAGCACCTCGAAGGCCCTGGTCTGCAGGGCATCGCCGGCCAGGATGGCGATGGCCTCGCCGAAGGCCACGTGGCAGGTGGGCTGGCCGCGGCGCAGGTCGTCGTTGTCGAGAGCCGGCAAATCGTCGTGGATGAGCGAGTAGGTGTGGAGCATTTCGAGCGCCGCGCCCAACCGCTCGATTCCTTGGGGCAGGCTGCCTGCAATCGTGACGCCCGCCTGCATGGCCAGCACCGGCCTGAGCCGCTTGCCGCCGGCAAAGGTGGAGTGGCGCATGGCCCCGTGGATCGACGCCGGAACCGTCCCGGGGCTCGGAATCAGCGCTTCGAGCGCCCGGTCTGTAAGCTCCGCGCCCTCCTGAATCAGCGATTTCACATCAACTGGCATTACATTCATGATAGACGAAAGCCGGCCGATCTTCGTCGCTCGAAGAACAACACTGCGAGGAGCAGCAGAGCGCTCACGGCGCTCACCCAGCGGCTCGCTGTCACGTCCGGCGTGGCGGTCCAGTCAATGTCCACATTTACGGGGCCTTGCGCCACGGGGAAGGCGATCAGGCCGTCCTCGCGCTTGTAGAGGGCCGACGCGCGGCCGCTGTTCAACACCAAACCATTCACCCGCACATGCCATGCCGGATAGCTCAGCAGCCGCAGCACCAGGTACCCGGCTTGCGGCGCGGTCGCGTAGATCCGCAGGTGCTCCGGGTCCGATACCGGGTCATCGGCGGCCGCAAAGACCGCAAGGCAACTGCCCTGGTCCGCGCTCCAGACCAGATCTCCGTCGTCGTCCACCTTGCCGAGCGCGACCGCCGGATCGGTGACCAGGCACGCGGCCGGCAATCCCATCGGGATCAGCTCGCGGTCCGAGTCCGGCGGCTCGTACTCGTACATGCCTTCAAAGCCGGTGCCCGAGCGGTAATCGGCCAGGGTGGAAGCTACCGTGTCCTCGGGATAGCAGACCTGAAAGTACGTGGCGTTTGTGTATACGAGCGCCGCCGCAAACGACGCCGCGCAGCCACCCGCAACCAGCCAGCGCCCGCGCCGGGCAAAACGCGAGGCTGCGGGCCAAACGGCTGCGGCAAAAAAGATGGCCATCGGCGCTTCCACCGCCTCAAGCCAGCGCCAGGGATACTGCAGGAACCGCCACTCCGGCAGCAGGTACCAGACCGGCCGCGAGACGGGAAACAGCAGCACCAAGACGACGACAGGAATGACCGCCAGCGGGATCCACCAGCGCCGCGAGCCGGTGGTTTTTTGCGCCGGCAGCGTTCCGCGCAGCCAACTGATTGCGAGGCAGGCCATGGCTACGGCAATCATCGTCACGCCGATGATGGAGGCCTGGCGGAGCACTGCGTCGTGCAGCGCGAGCGCGGGGTCAGCGTGGCGCGCGAAGGCCCAGTTGTTCTCGAAGTTGTAGCCGGGGTCGTTGTAGGCCTCGCGGATGTCAACCCACGCTCTTTCGAGCGCCGCCGGCAGCAGGTAGATGGCGATCGCGCCCATGCCCAGCGCGGCTGCAACCGCGGCGCGGAGCAGCGGGGCCCACGATCTGTGGAGCAGAGCGGCGAGCAGCGCAACGGCTGCCAGCAGATAGCTGGCAATCACGCCCAAGGGCGCGTTCGAGAGCCACGCGCAGGCCAGCGCGACGGTGAGCGGCACGGTTGAGCCGTCGAAGGCGCGCCTTAGAAGTGTGGCCGAAGGGTTGCGGTCGCGCAGCGCGAAGAGCAGAAGCAGCGGCAGCCACACGCCGCCCATGAACTCGGGAAATGCCGACCGCTCGTAAGCTGTGAACAAAGCAAAGCCGGAAAAGATCGACGTGCATCCGGCCAGCGTGGCCACGGCATCGTCGCAGGCTTCAAGCGCCAGTGCGCGCGTGGCCAGTCCGGTCCCGGCGAGGGTTAGAAACGTGAGCGCGATGGGAGCGAACCACCACGGAAATACCAGCCCCAGCGCCGCGCCCAGCATCCAGGTGAGCGGCGGATAGAAGACAAACCGCGGCTCGCCTACGCCGTAGTTCGCGCTCGGCGTCCAGTGCGGGTAAAAGAGGCCGTGCTTCCACGCATTCGCGCAGTCGAGCCAGGAGACGAGATGCACGTCGAAGTCGTGGCCGCAGGAGTTGCCGCGGATAAGCTGCGGCGCAACGGCGACAAAGGCCGCAAGCAAGACTACCGCGGGATTGAACAGACGGCTTCGGAGCGAGCCCCGCGATCCGATTGTGGGCGATCTGGTAGTCATTCGTATCCGCCGGGTGCCCCACCTTCGCCGATTCGCGCTCTTTGCGGATCGGTTAAGGTGGGATATTTATAGCTACAGTTTTTGGGCAGCGCCGTTTTGCGAAAATCGCAGTGGATGGTTAGCCGCCTTCGGGTCTGTGCTGCGAAGCCATGCAGCTATAACAATAAAGTTGCGAGGCTGAAAATAGTCTCGCTCATCATGCAACCATCGCAGCCGATTCATATCTCGACGACGAAGCTATAAGAAACTGACGAAGAAGCCATAAGAAACAATAGATAGGATTATCCCACCTTAGCCGCGATGAAACTGCGCCGAAGGTGGGGCACCCGCGTTGGTGGAAACTGCTTGCTTCATGGCAGCAGCCGTAGCGTGTGCCGGGCCTGCGCTGCAACTGCTGCCGGCGTGAATGGCAGCGCAAAGGTTGTGCCGTTCGACCAGTCATTCCACTGGTCCTTGAAGTAAGGGCTCAGCGGGTTGCCGCTCTCGCCCAGCACGATATTTTCCGTCGACCCGTCCACATTGCTCCAGTCCATGGTGAACCGCTGCGAAGGAGCCACATCGCGCCCGACCTGCTTCACCGAGGTGGTGTCGCCGCTCATCGGCTGCGGGCCTGTACCCGCGATGCGCCCGAGGAACGGCAGAAACCGCGCCAGCGGATGCTCGATGTCGATCGTATGCCAGCTTCCGTAGCTCCAGTTGGCCACGTCGGCGGGCGCCTTACCATCCTCCATGCCCTTGCGCACTGCCGCCGTGAGCAGCGCGTCCCAGTTTTTGTAGCCCGGCGGCAGCCAGTCGGCCCTGGCGTGCATTACGATCTCTTCTTCGGCAAAATCTTTCTCGCCCCAGTGGTAGTCGTACATGGTGTCGCCGAGCTTGGGCTTCAGGATCATGGGCCACAGCGCCGCGCGCGTCTGGGTCACAATCGACGCGGCGGCGGAGTCGGTGGTCAGCCGTCCGTCCCAGGTGCGCATCAGGTCGGCGGCCTTGCGCAGTTGCGCGTCCGCGCCGGGCGTCTGATCAATGGCGTAGGCGAAGCGCTGGCCCAGCTCCTGGTTCACTTCACTGTAGATGTC
>JBAUCP010000606.1:0-2147 GCA_049677625.1 Occallatibacter sp.
GCGCTGGCAACAGGCACGGACACGCTCACAGCAAGCTACACGCCTGACTCCACAAGCTCGCCCACGTACAACACGGCCTCGGGCACGGCCTCCATCACCGTGACTGCCAAGGCCACGCCTGCGGTCACCGTATCGCCCTCACCGGCTACCATCACCACAGCACAATCGACCACCGTGACCATCACTGTGGCCAGCGCAGGTGGATTTGCCACGCCAACCGGCTCCGTCACTCTGACCAGCGGAACCTACACATCAACGGCTACGACGCTGAGCAGCGGCAAAGCCACCATCACCATCGCCGCAGGCGCGCTGGCCACCGGCACCGACACGCTGACCGCAAGCTACACGCCTGACTCCACCAGCTCGCCCATGTACAACTCGTCTTCGGGCACAGCGTCAATCACCGTCACCGTGAAGGCCACTCCGGCCGTCACCGTATCGCCCTCACCAGCCACCATCACCACAGCGCAATCGACCACGGTGACCGTCACCGTAGCCAGCGCTGGCGGATTTGCGACACCCACCGGCTCCGTCACGCTGACTAGCGGAAGCTATGCCTCAGCGTCTACTACCCTGAGCAGCGGCAGCGCCACCGTTACCATCGCCGCCGGTGTGCTGGCCGTTGGAACCGACACGCTCACTGCCAGCTACACGCCTGACTCCACCAGTTCGCCCATGTACAACACCACCAGCGGCGCAGGCTCAGTCACCGTTACCTCCTCCACGCCCAGCTTTACGATCTCCGGTGCCAACGCCACATTTACAGCGGGCGCTACCACGGGCAACACCTCCACAATCGTCGTGACGCCTGTATCCGGATTTAGCGGCAGCATCAACCTGAACGCCGTAGTCGCCTCCAGCCCGGCCAATGCGGTTGACCCGCCCAGCTTCAGCTTCGGCGCCAGCAATCCCCTCAGCCTCTCTGGCTCCACAGCACAAACAGTGACGATGACCATCTCCACCACCGCGAGCGGCTCATCGCAGTGTGAAGCGAGCAATTCCACACCCCGCAACTTTCCCTGGCCGGCTGGCGGCGCGGCTCTGGCCTGCGTCTTGCTCTTTGGGATTCCGGCGCGCCGCCGCGCCTGGCGCACACTGCTCGGCATGGTGGCGCTCTGCGCCATTCTGGCCAGTGGACTGATCGCCTGCACCTCTGGGCAGAGCACCAATGCCTGCACCACCACGCAGACGCCAGGCACCACCGCGGGAACCTACACCATCACCATCACCGGCACTTCGAGTTCGGTCTCCACTTCCACGCCCATCACCGTGCAGGTGCAGTAGCCCAAAACTCTACCGGCGCTCATTCTCTCGGCGACGCCACGGAGTAAAGCCGCACGGGCCCCAGCAACCCGGAGGGCAGAAGCGGCGAATCCGCCTTGTACGGCGTGAAGTCAGCGAAGGTATATTTCTTCAGCGCCCAGGGCTGTTGATCGCCGATCATGCGGTTCACCCACAGGTTCGTCACTTCGATCCGGAAAAAGTTGTTGCCCGGCCTCAGGGCTCCGGTTATGTCGATCCGGTAGGGAGTCTTCCAAAGAATGCCCAGATCCTGATTATTAACTCTTACTTCAGCGAGATCTCTTACGTCGCCCAGATCGAGCCAGACATGCACGCCGGGCTTGATGACACTCTCGGGAATCTCGATTGACCTCAGGTAAGTTGCCGTCCCGGAGTAATACTTGATACCTGCATTCGAGTTATCGCTCCAGGAAGTAAGCCGATCGAACTTGATGCTTTGAGGAACTCTCGGGGTCTGAGGATATGCTTTAAGGCTTGCGGGGCCGCCTCGAGCCGGTGGAAATGTCACATACCAGCTCTGGTTCAGGTCGCTCTCCGTATTGGGGACCTCGGTTTCAACCTGCTCGGGTAATTGCACCGACGGCGCAGTAGCCTGCTTTCGGAACACGACGAAGACGGTTCCATAGGGATCGAGGTGAAGAGGAACCGTCGTGTGTCCGCCTGCGATTTGATACGACGCCGGCAGCGCCACGCCTGTTGCCGCATCCCACAGCTCCGGCGCTTTGCCTTCCACGTGGAAGGCCGCATCCACGCTCTCAGCGCGGCCGCTCCGATTGTCCACAAAATAGATGTCGCCATCCGTCAGCTTGCGGTGCACAAACATGAGCATGGCGTCGGCTTCCGGC
>JBAUCP010000607.1:0-6621 GCA_049677625.1 Occallatibacter sp.
GTGCAACAGGCGGCGCGACGTTCGGCTGCTGGGCGGCGCGCATCTGGGCCAGGGCCACTGGAGCTGCGGTCTCCGCGCTCTGGCTGGGGACGGTTTCCATGGCCGTTTGCTGCACGGCGGGCGTGACCATGGCCTGCGGGTTGGCCTGCTGATTGTCTACATGGCGGAGATCGATGGACTGGCCGGAGCCGGTGTCAATGGCGCGCAGGTTCTGCTGATCGAGCTGCTGGGAGCGCACGATGTGCGGCACCACGACGAAGACGATCTCGTCGTTCTGGATCATATGGTCCTTGGAGCCGAAGATGTACTTGAGGATGGGGATGGAGCTGAGGCCGGGAATGCCGGTCCAGCTCTGCTGATCCTGGTTGTCCTGAATGCCGCCGAGGATGCTGGCTTCGCCCTCTTTGAGGCGGATGACCTGATCGACCACGCGCTGCGAGAGGATGGGCTCAGTGACGCCGCTGATGGTGACCGAGCCGGACTGCGCGCTGACGGTGATCTTGACCTTGAGGGTGACGTCGTGGTCGTAGTGGACGCTGGGGGTGATCTCCATGTCGACGCCCACGTCTTCATATTGGAACTGGGTGTTGACGAGCGAGCTGACCAGGGCGGTGGCCGCGCCGGTCTGGTAGGAGCCGGTGGCGATGGGAATCTTGGAGCCGACCTTCAACTCGGCCTTCTGGCCGTCGGTGGCGCGGATGCGCGGGTCCTGGAGGATCTGCGTGTTGGTGTCAGTGAGCAGCAGATTGAGCGTGGCCGAGCCGACGGTAACGGCGAAGTCAGTGGCCTTGAGGTGGGCCAGATCGTAGAGCGTGGGCGAAGTGGTGCTGCTGGTGGTGGTGCCGGTGGTGGTGGTGCTTGAGGAACTGCTGGAGCTGGTGGATGAGGAGCTGGGCGCCTGCAGGGCCACGCCGATGCTGCTGGGCCAGGAGATGCCGAGGGTGCGCTCCCAGTTCCTGCTCACTTCAAGGACGGCGGTGTCGACGACCACCTCGGGGCGCGGCTTGTCGAGGTCGTCAATGAGCTTTTGGGCGAGGAGCAGCTCGTCGGGCGTGCCGCGCATGACGATGGCGTTCTGGCTCTGTACGCCGTAGACCTTGGCGTTGGGCAACACGTTGCGCAGGGCAGTCTGCACGTCGTTGAGGTCGTTCTGCTGCCAGGCGTTGGCCAGGTAGAAGGTCTGCACCGCCTGCTCGTCGAGCTCGGAGCGCTTCACGCGGGTGTTCTGGGCTACGAAGATGGTGTTGTCGGTGACCGGGCGCCAGAAGGTGTTGGACATGGTGCCGACGATGCGCAGCCCGTCCATCAGCGTGGTGTTGTTAAGGTCCACCTGGATGCGTTTGGAGTTGTAGTCGGGATCGAAGAGGACATTGATGCCGGCAGCCTTGCCGATGGCCTGGTAGATGACCTTGGCGTCCTCAGTCATGTGCAGGGTGAGTGGCTCGTCGGAGACGGGCTTGAGCTCGGCGGGCGGGCCGATGGCGCCGATCTCGGTCTGCTCGCCGGCCAGCTCGGGGATGGCCATCTCAGATGGAGCAACGGACTGGCCCTGCTTCTCGCGGACGGCGTTGATCTCCTGCTGCGCCTCCTCGTTGGAGGGGTCGACCTCAGAGGCGTGGAGGAACTCGGCCAGGGCTCCCTGGATGTCACCGGACCGGAGCAGGTTGCGCCCCTTGGTGATGTGCGCGGCCGAAGCCGAGACGCGCACGCGGTAAAGGGCGGTCTGGAAGCGCACGTCTTTGGGGTTTCTCTGGAAGGCCTTCTGGTAGTCGGCGAAGGCGGTGTCGTAGTCCTGGCGTGCTTCGGCGGACTGGCCCTGCTTGTAGTCGGAGTTGGGCGATTCGCCCTGGGCGGGCACGCTGAAGAGAACCAGAATGGCGAGCGAGGCGGCCAGGAGGGCGGCTTTTGCGGCGATGGCTGTGCGGGCAGGCGAGACGCGGACAGACTGAACGCGGAAAGACAAGGCGCGGGCGGCCGAGGGTAGGGTGGGGTAATTCATTCTGCTCCCAGGCGTTCGCGCCGCGCCGGGTTGGGAGGCGGGCGCTTGCGGGCTGCCTTGGCCTCCCGGAACGCAGTTCCTGAAACTAAAGTAGTTCAGCCAGCGATGGTTCATTCTAGCAAAGCTCCGCAGGCCTGCATTCACCCGCGCCGATGCTACGATGAAGACCGGGAGAATGTGCCGGATGACCCGCCAGACCAGCCACGTGATTGTTCCCAAAGAGGCGCCGGCCGCCAAGAAACCGGCGCGGCCGCGCGACCCCGTGGCCAGCGGCGAGCGGGACGCGGTGCACAACCGCGCGGCGGCGCACAACTACTTCCTGCTGGACAAGTTCGAGGCCGGGGTGGCGCTGCGCGGGACCGAGGTGAAGTCGATCCGCGAGGGCAAGGCGAATCTGAAAGATGCGTATGGCCTGGTGAAGGATGGCGAGGCGTTCCTCCTGAATATGCATATCGGTCCTTATTCCCACGGCAACATCGCCAACCACGATGAGACGCGTACGCGCAAACTGCTCCTGCACCGGGATGAGGTTCGCAAGCTACAGTCGAAGACGCAGATCAAAGGGCATACGCTCATCCCGACGCGGCTTTATTTCCGCAAGGGGCGGGTGAAGTGCGAGCTGGCCGTGGCCAAGGGAAAACAGGACTGGGATAAGCGGGAGACGGAAAAGCGGCGCGAGGCGGATCGCGAGGCTCGGGCAGCGGTGAATGCCAGTAAGCATCGGATGGGACGGTAGGGATCGTGCTTTCCCTGGTCTCATCCGCCGCGGCGGATGAGACCTGGGGCACCCGGGATTTGTGGCTGGTTGAGAGTGGCGGGTCTAGGGTTGCGGTTTCCCACCCTGGCGCCAGTAACCACCCCACGAACGAAGACCTATTCGTGGGGACCCCGGTTAGGCGACAGGATGGGGCACGGGGCTGAGGTTGCGGGGCTAGCGGATCACTTCGAGTTCAATTCCCAGATTGAGATTCTTCCAGGCGCGGTCGGTGGTGTAGACCTTTGCGTTTCGCTCGATGGCGAGAGCCAGGCAGGCGCGGTCGCCGAGGGAGAGGCCGAAGGGGCGGGTTGCGGTGACAAGTTCGGCGGCGATGCGAGCCTGCGTCTCGCTAAGCGGGCAGATTTCGCACTGGAAATTGAGAATGCTGTCCCAGGCGTGAGGGGCTGCGGCGCCCAGCGAAACCATGCGCGTATGCACTTCCACAAGGTTGACCGTGCTGAGAAGGCCTCCTTCGAGGATGGGGATGACCAAGTCGCCGCCGCGTTCGCCAAGCAGGACCGCGAGCAGGGCGGAGGAGTCGAAGACGCAGACGCGGCTCGGGACCGGATTAGGCAACTTGGCTCTCTGGCGGCTCGCTCGTCTGGGGCTGGTCTTCTCGAGATTTGTTTTCCTGGGACTGATAGCCGTCGCGGATGCGGCGCAGCTCGCGGGCGCGCTCGAAGTCCTCTTGCTCAAGGAGAGCTTCCTGGCGGCGCTCGGCGATTAACTCGTCAGAGACGCAGCGGCCGGGTGGAACGAGGTGAGCGAACTCTTTTTGGATACGGCGAATGCGGGAGCGATAGGACTCGATGCGCAGAACACCATCTTCGACTTCCATCAGGAGGGATTCGCCGGGCTTTATCTCCAGTTCGTCACGAATAGCAGCAGGAATGACGATGCGGCCGTTAGGGCTGAGTTTGGTTTTGGCCTGTAGGCCGGGTTTGACAGTAGCATCCATAAATGCCCCTTGCGGATATTATGACATTGCTTTGCAAAAGTGACAATCCCCCGGATTTTGTCATTTTGGGCGATGCGTTGACTGTAGGAGTGAGGCAGGAGCGGGCGGCATGCGTTTGCTTGCCACAGATTGGGGCTTGGATGAAAGAATAGACAACATGCGGACTGAACTGATCTTTGCGAATCTTGCCGGTATCGAGACGGAACTTTTGACTGTGCTGGCTGCCGATACACAGACTGCCACGGGTGCGGATGCCAAGCCGGCGCCGGCGTTGCTGACGGCGGACGAGGCCGTGAAGGCGGCTGCGGCTGCGGTTTTGGCGAGCGGCGAATTCAAGGCCGGGGCCAATGAGACGCTGCTGCTGCATGCGCCAGCGGGGCTCAAAGCGAAGCGGTTGCTGCTTGTGGGGCTGGGGAAGGCTGAGAAGGCGACGGCGCACGGGGTGCGCAGCGCGGCGGGGACGGCGGTGCGGTTTGTGAAGCCGCGCGGGATTCGGGAGCTGGTTTTTGCAATACCCGTGTCCGAAACGTTGGACGGCGCGGCGAGCGCCAGGGCGGCGGCGGCGGGCGCGCTGGTGGGCGACTTCGACGCCGATACCTATCGCAGCGACCGCAAGGACTTGAGCGTGCAGACGTTCACGCTGGCGGCTCCGGAGTCCGCGGACAGGAAGGCGCTGGAGGCGGGGTTTGCCGAGGGCGTGATTGTGGGCGAGAGCCAGAACTTTGCGCGCGAGCTGGTGAATGAGCCCGGCAACAAGCTGACTCCCACGGTACTGGGGCAGCGGGCGGCGGAGATGGCGCAGGCGGTGGGCCTCGATTGGGAGGTGCACTCGACCGAGAAGCTGCACGAGCTGAAGATGGGCGCGTTCTGGAGCGTTTCGCAGGGATCGGAAGAGCCGCCGGCGCTGATTGTGCTGCGCTATGAGCCGGAGGGCGCGGCGAAAGACGGGCCCGTGCTTGGCCTTGTGGGCAAGGGGATTACGTTCGATACGGGCGGCATCTCGATCAAGCCCTCCGAGAACATGGACAAGATGAAGAACGACATGGCGGGGGGAGCGGCGATGCTGGGCGCGATGCGCGCGATTGCGCTGCTGAAGCCGAAGGTACGAGTGATTGCGGTGGTGTGCGCGGCGGAGAACATGCCGGATGGCAAGGCATTTAAGCCGGGGGATGTGCAGACGGCGATGTCAGGCAAGACCATTGAGATTATCAATACCGATGCCGAGGGACGGATGGTATTGGCCGACGGACTGGCCTATGCAAAGCAACTGGGCGCGACGCACCTGATTGACGCGGCGACGCTGACCGGCGCGTGCGTAGTGGCGCTGGGGATGGTGAATGCTGGATCGTTTTCGAACGACGACGCGACGTATGAAAAGTTCGACGGGGCGCTGAAGGTTTCAGGCGAGAAGTTCTGGCGGCTGCCGCTGGGCGATGAGTATATGGAGATGATCAAGTCCGATATCGGCGACATCAAGAACACCGGAGGACGCTGGGGCGGGGCGATTACGGCGGCGGAGTTTTTGCATGTGTTTGCCGAAGAGACGCCGTGGATTCACCTGGATATTGCCGGGACGGCCTGGAATGAGGACGTGAGGCCGTACATGGCCAAGGGGGCATCAGGCTTTGGTGTCCGCAGTATTCTGGAGTGGGTTAGAAGCTACGCCGGCTAGCAAGGAAGAAATGGTTGGGGTTGAAGGCAATCCTCTTTTCCAAACTTTTGACGGATGGGACGAGATCCGCATCATGGGAGGCAAATGAGGGACTTACCTCAAGCGGCTTTCTCCTCTGTCCAGGTTCACGAAGAAGCGCTCATCGAGGAAAGATTTCAATAGCTTCAGCATCCCTCGATGGGGATTTCGCTCCGTGGGGATAACGAGGCTGGCCACTTTACATGAATCTATTGTGTACAAACTCCGATGTTAGAGATCACTTTCAACTGTCGCCTCGGATTGAGCGACAATTCGGCATTTTGTATTTAGACAGGCCCTACGATTTGCTGGTTTCACTGTCTGAAATCGTGGTTTCGCAGAGCGACAGAGTCTTTAAGCTGCAAAGCGGAGATAGTGTCTTATTCCTACTGTTTCGCGCGGCCCATGAGAAAAATTTGAGCCCTGCCGACTCCCTGACTTCCATCGAGAGCTTACAACTATTCAAAGACGCATGCAGCATCATTGGGGTGACCGAGCATAACGGAATCGAGTATTGGGAACGGGCCTACCTGAAAACCGCCCTGATAAGGCTCGCTCATCGATTCCCTGGTTTGGTTCCGCCCGTCACTATTCTCGATGGGGTGAATAGCGAAACCGTTCGAACGGCAAGCGTAGATCGAATTGTGAAGTCAGGCTATGGAATCCGCCGAGCTGTCGATGGTCTGATGCCGCAAGCCACTCTGAAGCCAGCGGGAAAAGAATTCGTAGCATCGAAGCGTTACCGGTATGCGATTCAGGACTACATCCGTCCTGAAAGGGAAGTGCGGGCTTACGTTACGCGCGGCGCAAATGAGAGGAAGGTGACCCTTCTCAACATGCCTGTGGCTTCAGAGGATTGTCCTGACTGGCGCGACGACACCGAACTCGATCAACTAGTGTGCGCGCCAGTTGAAGACAGCTATCTAGCGAGTCTGAGCCTGCAGCTTTGTACCGAGCTCGAGCTTGGATATGTTTGCTTCGATTTTCTACAAGGGGGCGACCGCACTTATCTTCTTGACGTAAACCCCCACGGCTCCTGGGAGTGGCTACCTGCAAGCTGCCGCCAAGCGATAGACCGTCAGGTTGAGTCCTGGGTGCTTTCGCTCATCGGCGATCCCTTGTGACTTCAGAGCATTTTCGGAATACACGTAGACTTTTTGAGGGCCGTGAAAGGTGGCTTTTACTCTCACCCCACAAACGAGGACCTGTTTGCGGGG
>JBAUCP010000608.1:0-6602 GCA_049677625.1 Occallatibacter sp.
AACATCGTGTCCTTCTCGCCGTCGTCGGGCTGGATGGGAAAGTTGAAGGCGTAATGACCCTTCTCGCCGGCTGGATCGAGATTGACTGAGGTGGGCAGCCCACCTGGCCGTTGCGCGCCGGCGCCCGCCAGCACCGCGCCCGGCGGCAGCACAACCTCAAACGACTTCGGGCTCCATTGCGTGATGGGCGGCACGCTGGTGTTGTGCACAAAATAGCGCTCGTTCACCTTGAGTTGGCCGTTGTCAGTCTCCGCTTCGATCACGTCGGCCTCGATGCGCACGCCCTGCACCTTCGCGGCCACGTCATAGACGGGAATATCGCCCGATCCTCCGCCCGGAGGCGCAGCAATAAAATAGCCCGCTCCCTGGTGCGTTACGCGAACCAGGTACGGTCCGTCGCCCGGCCCGTTGAGCGAGTAGTGTCCCTTGGCGTCAGTGGTTGCGTGGGCCACTTCGCTCATGCCCGCCTGCACGTCGAGCATTACCACCTGGTCGCCCGCTGCCGGCTTGCCGGTGGTCTTGTCCGTCACTGTGCCGGATACCGGCGCAGCCTGCGCCAATACGCCTGCCATCAGAAAAATCAAAAGGAAAAAATATCGCGTCGATCTCATCTTGTGTTGAAACCCTTCAGTTGTAAACAAACTTGATGAAAGCTGGGTGCCCCATCTTCGGCGATGCGCGTTCTCTGCGCATCGGCTAAGGTGGGAAACCACAACCCTTGGAGAGCTTTGAGCAAAACCTTCGAGCGAAGCTCGCATTCCCTCAGCGGCTAAAGCCGGAACGATTATGAGTGATTCACGGCACGGCTGAAGCCGTGCCCTTTCAAATCGCCGACTTATTCAACGTGTCCCTAAGCTCTCTGCAGGCGCTCAATCTCCGCCACTAGTTGCGCCGCTTCATTTTCGAGCAGCGCCCGCTGCGCCTGGAAATCCTCTTCAGGATACTTGCCGGCGCGGTGCTCGAAGCTCAGGTCGCGCAGATTCTCGTAGAGCTGTTCCTTGCGCTCGAGCAGAAAATCCAACTGCGACTTTTGCTTCTGGCTGGCGAAGCTGTTCTCCGGCCAGAAGGTGTACACCATCAGCGCCAGCAGCAGAAATACGCCCGCAAACAGTCCCGCTGTCTCAGTCATGGCTCAATATCCTCCGTCCGCGTCGGTATCGCGGCGAATCTGCGCGTGCCGCTCAAGCTCTTCCGGGCTCAGCCGCGCCGGGTTGGCATTCACTACCGCGCGCGACTGCACGCCGGCCACGCCCGACCAGCGCCGCACCAGCAGAATGGTTCCCAAGAGCGCCGCGGCAAACACGGCAAAGGGTGCGATCCAGGCTACCAGGTCAAAGCCCTGCGTGCGCGGCGCGGCCAGCACCGTCTCGCCGTACTTTGCAGCGAAGGCATCCATAATTACCTGGTCGCTTTGGCCGATCGAAATCCCCGTGCTCAGCTCGGCCATCTCTTCGCCGCGCGACGGGCAGCCCACGTGGTCGCACTCGCCCAGCAGTTGCGCGCAGCCGCAGGTGCACATGAGCCGATGGCCCAGGTAATCCATCCGCGCGCTCGAGTCCGCCGCGCCCAGGCTGAAGCACACGGCCACGGCCAGCAGCAGGGCCTGCGCAGTTTTTATCCAGAGACTGAAACCTGAACCCGCACTGCTCATGAGTGGCCGCCCTTGAGGGCCGGTTCCGCCGTTACCGGGCGCGGCGCCAGGGCGCGCAGCATGGCCGTGGCCGGATTCAGGCTCGGAACCAGCGCCACCAACGTGCCCAGCACCATTACCGCCACGCCGATCCAGATCCAGCTCACCAGCGGATTCAGAAACGCCTTGATGATGGGCTGTCCGGTGTCGGGATTCGTGCCTTCATAAACCACATACAAATCCCAGCTCGGCACGGAGTGAATCGCCACCATAGTCTGCGGCTGGTCGCCTCCGCCCAGGTGGTAGGTGCGCTTCTCCGGCGTCATCTGGAAGAGCACCTTGCCGCCCTTCGTCACGTTCAGCAGCGCATAGTCTGAGTCGTAGTCGGCATTCGAGTCCTGGGTGAAGCCGGTGCACACCAGCGTATAAGGCCCGATGTGCATCTGGTCGTGCACGCTCATCTCGCTTTCCACGTTGCGGTTGAAGGCTGACCCGGCGAGCCCCACCACTACGATGAGTACGCCGATGTGCACAATGTATCCGCCGTAACGGCGCGTGTTGCGCCGCGTAAGCAGCCAGGTTGCGCTCAGCAGGTTGCGTCCCGTCTGCCTGGAGATGACCGCGGCCCCGCGCAGAAATTCGCTCAACACCGCCGTTAGCACAGCCGCGGCCGTGGCAAAGGCCACCAGCGCATAAAAGTTGCCGGAGGAAAACGCGCCGTTGGCCCACGGCTTTACGCCCACGGCCAGGCACACGATCACCATGGCCCACAGTGCAATCACCGGCGGCACAAAGTTGCGCTGGATGCTCTTGAACGACGTGGCGCGCCACGGCAGCAGCGGCCCTACGCCGGTAAGGAAGAGCAGAAACAGTCCGATGGGAATCGCCACAACGTTGTACCAGGGCGCGCCCATGGTCACTTTGTGTCCTTCCACGTATTCCGACAGGATGGGATAGAGCGTGCCCCACAGGATCACGAAGCAGGCCGTGAGCAAAACAAGATTATTGAAGAGGAAGCTCGACTCGCGGCTTACCAGCGACTCGAGATGATGCTCGGTCTTCAAGTGCCCGCGCTGGTAGATGTAAGTGAAGATGCACACCGCCAGTACAATGCCCATGAACACGATGAACCATGTGCCGATGGACGATTGCGCGAATGCATGAACAGAGCTGACCAGGCCCGCGCGCGTCAGCAGCGTGCCCAGCATGGTGAGCAGGAATGTAGAAAAGATCAGCCACACATTCCAGCTTTTCATCATGCCGCGGCGCTCCTGCATCATCACAGAATGCAGAAATGCCGTGCCGGTGAGCCAGGGCATGAAGCTCGCGTTCTCCACCGGGTCCCATCCCCAGTAGCCGCCCCACCCCAGCACCGCGTAAGCCCAGTGCATGCCGAGGAAGATGCCGCAGGTCAAGAACATCCACGTGGCCATGGTCCACACGCGGGTAATCCTGATCCATTTTTCGCCGGGATAGCGCATCATGAGGGCGCCCAGCGCAAAGGCAAAGGGCACTGAGAAGCCCACGTAGCCCAGGTAAAGCATGGGCGGATGAATCACCATCTCCGGGTACTGCAGCAGCGGATTGAGCCCGTTGCCATCCGCCGGAACCCCGCCCTGGACAAGCGCAAACGGCGGCGCGGCAAAGTTGAGAATCAGCAGAAAGAACACCTGCACCGCGGCCAGAATGGTTCCCGCATAGGCGTAGAGCTTCACGTCCGTCTTGTGCCTGAGCCGCAGCACGAAGCCGTAGGTGGCGAGCAACAGCGCCCACAGGAGCAGGGAACCCTCCTGCCCGCTCCACAGGGCGGCGAACTTATACGGGCCGGGCAGCGCGCGGTTCGAGTGCTCCACGATGTAAGTGATAGAAAAGTCGTTGCTGAAGACCGCCCACACCAGCGCGAATGCGGCTGCAGCGACGGCATAAAAGCAGGCAATGCCCGCCCGCCGCGCCGTATCTGCCAGCCGCTCCGGCGAGATCGGCGCCGGCTGCCCCGTCGCAATCAATCGCAGCGCCACCGCGCCGGCCAGCAGGTTATAGGCCGCCAGGGCGAGTGCGATGAGAAGTGCAAAACTTCCAAATGTTGCCATTGAGGTAGGACTCCAGGATGATTCCCGTATACGGAAGGACCAACTAATTCTATGATAGGCGCTTCACGTGCGACGAGGATCGCACCAGAAGGTGACACGGGTCCCGAGGCAAGATTTGGAGGGGGTGTGAGAGAAAACAGGAGTGGTCAGGCCACCTTGTGGCCGTTTTGCGTGAGCAACTGGCTGGCTGCGGAGATGATCTCGTTCGCTCCGACCGGCTTGGCAAGGAAGCGCACGCAGTCACCCGCGTAGTCTTTGGCCGTCTCCTGCGAGTCGCCCAGCACCAGCACGGGCAGTCCGGGCTTCCGCGCGTGCAACTCCGCCACAAACTCCGGGCCGCCCAGGCCAGGCAGATGATGCCCCGCGATGACCAACCCCAGATTATCTGAAAATACATGCTGCTCGATCAGGCACAACGCTTCAGCCGCGTCAGCGACCCGCCTTACGTCGGGAAATCGCTTTTCCAACACGGACATACGCACGAACGCCTGAAGCGGGTCGTCCTCTACCAATAGGATGGTTGTCATAACCCCTGAACCCGGACCCGTCTCCGGGTCGACTTTAAATCTACGTACTATCAAGATGGATAGGATGAGACGAGCCGGGAATGCGTTGCCTGTGCGCGGGAAAATGCACGGCAAACCCCGGAACGGCAGGGTAGTTATCCGAAGAAAAACTCCTTCTCGCGCAGCTCCTTGATCGTGTCTCGAATCCGGGCAGCTCTCTCGAATTCGAATTTCTTCGCGGCTTCGCGCATCTCGCTTTCCAGCTTTGCAAGATAGGCGTCGAGCTGCTCCTGCGAACTGAATTCGGGCAGGCTCTCCTGCTCCTCGAGCACCGCGTCGCCATATTCGGCTCTCAGGATCTGCGCCAGCCCCATGTCGATCTGGCTCACGATCGACTGCGGAGTAATCCCGTTTTCTTCGTTGTAAGCGCGTTGAATCGCACGCCGCCGATCGGTCTCGTCGATGGCGCGGCGCATCGAGTCGGTCATCCTGTCGGCGTAGAGAATAGCCCTGCCTTCCAGGTGCCGCGCCGCGCGGCCCATGGTCTGGATGAGCGACCCCGCCGAGCGCAGAAAGCCTTCTTTGTCCGCATCGAGAATTGCCACCAGCGAAACCTCCGGCAGGTCAAGGCCTTCGCGCAGCAGGTTGATGCCGATCAGCGCGTCGTACTCGCCCTTGCGCAGCCCGGCCAGCAGCTTCACCCGCTCCAGCGTCTCGATCTCCGAGTGCATGTAGCGGCAGCGCACGCCCACCTCGGTGTAGTAGCCGGCCAGGTCTTCGGACATGCGCTTGGTGAGAGTCGTCACCAGCACGCGCTCGTTGCGTTTGGCGCGGTCGCGAATCTCGGCCAAAAGGTCGTCGATCTGCCCCTTCACCGGCCGTATCTCCACTTCGGGATCGACCAGACCCGTGGGCCGGATTACCTGCTCGATCACCACGCCGGCCGAGCGCGTGAGCTCATACGGCCCCGGCGTGGCCGATACATAAATCGCCTGCTGCACGCGGTTCTCAAATTCTTCGAACTTGAGCGGCCGGTTGTCCATCGCCGAGGGCAGCCTGAACCCGTAGTCGACAAGATTTTGTTTGCGGCTGCGGTCGCCATGCCACATGCCGTGCACCTGCGGAATGGTCGCGTGGCTCTCGTCGACGAAGAGCAGAAAATCGCGCGGAAAATAATCCAGCAGCGTGGGCGGCGCCTCGCCCGGCAGCCGTCCCGAAAAATGCCGCGAGTAGTTCTCGATGCCGTGGCAGTAGCCCATCGACTTGATCATCTCCAGATCGAATCGCGTGCGCTGGTGCACGCGCTGCGCCTCAACCATGCGCCCCTCGGCTTCGAGATGCGGAACCCACTCATTCAACTCCTTCACAATCGATTCGATGGCCTCGGCCTTGCGCTCCGGCTGCACCACATAGTGGCTCTTGGGATAAATCGGCAGCCGCGAAAACTTCTGCTTTACGGTGCCGAAGAGGGGATCGATCTGGGCGAGAGATTCAATCTCGTCGCCGAACATCTCGATGCGGTACGCATTCTCATCGTAAGTAGGAAAGACTTCGATCACGTCGCCGCGCACGCGAAAGGTTCCGCGCCGGAAGTCCGAGTCGTTGCGCTCGTAGAGAATCTCGACGAGCCGCCGCGTAATGTCCTTGCGGCTGATCTGCTGGCCCTTTTCGAGCAGAAGCAACATGCCGTAATACGCCTCTGGCGAGCCGAGGCCGTAGATGCAGCTCACCGAGCTGACGATAATCGCGTCGCGCCGCTCGAACAGGCTGCGCGTAGCCGAGAGCCGCAGCTTGTCGAGTTCTTCATTGATGGTGGCTTCCTTCTCGATATACAGGTCGCCGGCGGGAATGTAGGCCTCGGGCTGGTAGTAGTCGTAGTAGCTCACGAAGTACTCGACCGCGTTGCCCGGAAAGAACTGCTTGAACTCGTGATAAAGCTGCGCGGCGAGAGTCTTGTTATGCGCCAGAATGAGCGCCGGCCGGTTCGACTGCTCAATCACCTTGGCCATGGTGAAGGTTTTGCCCGAGCCGGTCACGCCCAGCAGCACCTGGTGCTTCTCGCCGGCAGCCAGGCCCTGCATCAGCTCGTCGATGGCGCGGGGCTGATCGCCCCTGGGTTTGTAGGAGGTGACGAGCTGGAAGTCCATATATTCCGATTATAGCTGAAGGGCGAAGATCAGGCGAAGAAGGCGGGGGGTGTGCAGTCTCGGGATTGTGTACCTCCAGAACTCAGAAAAGTTGCCTGTAGACAGCCTCGAAGAGTGCATCTGTTGTCTCTAGGCGAGAAGTTCTAGTTGGCCCCAGCTTAGAAGGCCGGTGCTCTATATAATCCGGCGCAAGGGGGGAACGCACATGAAGCCTTCATCTGAAAAATTG